>NZ_JAYFEQ010000845.1:0-339 GCF_055795085.1 Phormidium sp. CCY1219
CCACCGCACTGTTGTCGTCCAAGTCAATATCCGTATAGATATCTAACGCGACTTTATCGTTTTGGTAGTAGGTGTAAAACCAACCGCCTTGCACTTGGGTTTCTTCCCCAACGACTTCCAGATAATTCAGGTCAGAAATATTCACAATCGTTCTCCTTATTGTTACAAAAATCTCACTGGAGGTGTAGTCGATTGATTAAACGGCCAATTTTTTCAAACTTCTATCGAGCTTTGAAAAAGCTGACGGTTTAATAACTTGAGTTTAGCGAGTAACTTTCGGTTTGAGTTGCCAAACTGGCAAGTTTGTTTCGGCAATTTCGCTCCGGTGTTACTGGGTCT
>NZ_JAYFEQ010000846.1:0-2402 GCF_055795085.1 Phormidium sp. CCY1219
ACCCCCGCCACCCGATCGCCACTGGGAGAACCCAAGAAAAGCGGGGGGTCACGCACCGGCCAGAGAATCAGGCTCCCGAGTGCAGGAAAATGGGTCTAAAATTCATCAACCCCTAACAAAAATTTAGGAATAAATAAGCCGCAATTGACAATTAGTAATTCCCCAAAATAATGCAAGAGACGCGCCCAAAAAACGCGATCGGCAGGGGGAAAAGGCAACAACGGGGGAAGAGTCTCAGAGAAGCGATCGTCATCACAGAGAAAACAGAGTTCCCATTGAGAAAAATCTATCGAAAAAAAGATGACCGTTCGCTCTAGAGATAAGGCATGATTAAAATAGAACTTTTATGAAGTGCATGAGGTTTACCCTTGCTTTCGCAAAAAAGTAGATCCCAACCTAAAAAAGAATTGCCAAACGTGACAGCTAAACGGGCAACGGGCGGTTATGCCCTAATCGACAGTTTAAAACGCCACGGGGTGCAGCATATTTTCGGCTATCCCGGTGGTGCGATTTTGCCAATCTACGACGAACTGCATCGGTTTGAAGCAGCAGGCGAGATCGAGCATATCCTAGTCAGACACGAACAAGGAGCTTCCCATGCCGCCGATGGCTACGCCCGCGCCACGGGCAAAGTGGGCGTTTGCTTTGCCACCTCCGGTCCGGGAGCCACCAACTTAGTCACCGGGATTGCCACCGCCCATATGGATTCTATCCCAATGGTAGTGGTTACCGGTCAGGTGGCGCGTCCGGCGATCGGCTCCGATGCCTTCCAAGAAACCGACATTTACGGCATTACCCTACCGATTGTCAAGCATTCCTACGTAGTGCGCGATCCGCGCGACATGGCGCGCATCGTCGCCGAAGCGTTTCATCTCGCCAGTAGCGGTAGACCCGGACCGGTGTTGATCGACGTGCCCAAAGATGTGGGATTAGAAGAATTCGACTACTACCCAGTGGAACCCGGGAGCATCAAATTACCCGGATATCGTCCCACAGTGAAAGGCAATCCGCGTCAAATCAATCAAGCCCTAGAATTGATTCGTCAAGCCAAACGACCCCTGTTGTATGTGGGCGGTGGGGCGATCGCTTCTGGCGCTCATGCGGAAATTACAGAACTGGCGGAACATTTTCAGATTCCCGTCACTACCACTCTGATGGGATTGGGTGCCTTTGACGAACAGCATTCCCTGTCCGTGGGCATGTTGGGCATGCATGGCACCGCCTATGCGAATTTTGCCGTCAGCGAATGCGATTTACTCATTGCCGTGGGAGCGCGCTTCGACGATCGCGTAACCGGCAAACTGGATGAATTTGCCTCCCGCGCCAAAACCATCCACATCGATATCGACCCGGCAGAAGTGGGTAAAAACCGCGCCCCCAACGTGCCGATTGTGGGCGACGTGCGACAAGTGCTGGTGGATATGTTGCGCCGCCTGCGCGAAACCGGTGATGCGGCCCATCCGGAGCAAACCCAGGACTGGTTAGAGCGGATTAATCGCTGGCGCGACGAGTATCCCCTGACGGTTCCCACCCCGGATGAGGGCATTTCTCCCCAAGAAGCGATCGTGGAAGTGGGGCGTCAGGCACCGGATGCATATTACACCACCGATGTGGGTCAGCACCAAATGTGGGCAGCACAGTTCCTCAAAAATGGCCCCCGCCGCTGGATATCCAGTGCCGGTTTGGGAACGATGGGCTATGGCGTTCCAGCAGCAATGGGGGCGAAGGTGGCTCTCCGGGAAGAAGAGGTCATCTGCATCAGCGGCGATGCCAGCTTCCAGATGAACGTTCAAGAGCTGGGAACATTAGCACAATATGGCATTAATGTCAAGACCTTGATTATTAACAATGGCTGGCAAGGCATGGTGCGTCAGTGGCAGCAAACCTTCTATAAAGAGCGCTACATGGCCTCTAATATGGAAGTGGGAATGCCGGATATTCCCTTGCTGTGTCAGGCATATGGCGTGAAAGGTCTCGTGGTGCGCCATCGCGAGGAACTGAAAGACGCGATCGCCGAAATGCTCGCCCATGACGGTCCGGTGGTCCTGGATGTGCGCGTCACCAAAAACGAAAATTGCTATCCAATGGTAGCACCGGGTAAGAGCAATTCTCAAATGCTCGGTTTGCCCGATCGCAAAAAACTGCAAAAAGCTGCTGAATTAATCTATTGCAGCAATTGTGGCGCGAAAAATGCCGCCACGAACAGTTTTTGCCCCGAATGCGGCACTAAGCTGTAGGCAGGATACGGGCGTGTGTTAGGCGCAATCATCGGTTTTCGGTGCGGATATTTTCATACCCTGCGCCTAATGCACTTTTTTTATCCTCTTACCGAGAATCGGCGTAAAGCCCCCGGATTTATCCGTGGGGATATAAGCCGAGCGACTGACCCCCGGTCCCCCGCA
>NZ_JAYFEQ010000847.1:0-655 GCF_055795085.1 Phormidium sp. CCY1219
CTCGTAGGGCTTAGGCTGGTCAGCTACCTAAAGTCAGGGGCTAGAAGCCCCGTCTCTTTAGAGCGGGGTGCTGACAACGTTGTTAACCCATCACTGTACTACCTTAATTGTAGCCATCAGATCTCCAGGTTCCAACCCAAAATACCGTACCGCGATCTATAATCCTGAAAACCTTTGCCCATTGAATCGAACCCTTATGATCCTTTGGAAAATCGCGATTATTGCTCTTCTGCTGCTGGGGTGGCAACTTCAAGCACCTGCATTGGCGCAAGCCACTAAATATTACGCCCCGCCGTTATCCTATAGCAATGCCGATCTCAACGGCAAAGATTTTTCCGGCGAGAACTTGCAATCGGCGGAGTTATCCAACTGTTATTTGCAATTCACCAACTTTGAAAACGCCCAAGCGCAAGGGGCGATTTTCAGCTTATCCGTGATGACGGAAGCAAACCTGCATGGTGCGGATTTGACCAATTCGATGCTCGACCAAGTGGATTTAACCGGGGCGGATTTAACCGATGCGATATTGGTGGAAACGATTTTGCTCGGATCCCAGTTTGAAAGTGTCAAGATAGCCGGGGCGGATTTTAGCTTCTCGGCGGGAAGCCCCGCGCTCTACCCGTGCTTGGTGAGCGTCGGGATGAGAGCCAGGGGA
>NZ_JAYFEQ010000848.1:0-1378 GCF_055795085.1 Phormidium sp. CCY1219
TTAGGCTGGTCAGGTGGTTAGAAGTACAAGCCCCTGGCTTTAGACATGGGGTTGGTTTCTACGGAGTCCCTGACTTTAACTCGAGTGCGGTTCTATCTGAGCGATCGCGATCGCCGCCACTTGACGCACCGATTCTCGTTCGTCGGTTAATTTGCCTTGTAAGGCTTCCAGAGCGCTGCGATCGCCGATTTTGCCCAAGGCCAGCACTGCCGCCCGTCTGACTGACTCTGAGGGGTCATTCAGACGCTCGATGAGTGCCGATACCCCCAAGGGGGAACCCACCTGACCCAACACTGCTGCAGCTTCCACGCGCACCGCCGCTTCGCGATCGCGCAATGCCAGCAGCACTTTTGCCAAGGCTCGATCGCCTTGTTGCCCTTGGGCAATATTCCCGAGGGCGCTCACCACCGCACAGCGGACATCCACGGAGTCGGAGGCGATCGCCGCCATCAGCGGTTCCCTGGCGGATTCACCCATAAATGCCAAGGCCCAAGCGGCATGACCTTTCGCCGTTTCGGAGACATCGGCGGTGAGGGTATCGAGCAGGGCTTGCACTGCAGGTGCCCCCATTTTCGCCAAGGCCCCGGCGGCTGAACTTCGCACCACCGTATCTTCATCAGATAGCAAGGCATCCATTAAAATGGGAATTGCCCCAGGATAGCTGATTTTGGCCAAGGCTTTGCCGCAGGAGCGACGCACTACGGGGTTTGGGTGATTGGCTAATCCGTCCATTAAAAACGGAGCCGCTGCTTCCCCAATGATGCCAAATGCCTCCACTAAGCCTAAGCGGGTCATCCCTCGGGAATCTGCTAAGGCGGATACCATCTGCTGTAGGAGTTTGGCATCGGTGCGATCGAAGTTTCCCTCGGCGAGTTGCTCGTTGATGGTTTCGAGCAAGCGATCGGTTTGTGCCTGGGAGGGGGCAGGGGGTACATTGGATGAAACTCGAGAATCTGCCATGATTTATTCCGATCGCAATGGGTCGATGGTGGCTTTGCGCGATCGCAGATCGGCGAGCAAGGCATCGATCCGCTCTAATTCGGGATGTTGTTCTAAATGCGCCATTGTCGCTTTTTTAGAGAGTTTGACTTTTTTGGCCATTTCCGTGACGTCGTTGACGATTCGCTCTCGATATTGCTGCAAACCGGCGATGACGTCATCGAGTTCTTGTGTTGGTGAGGCTAGGGGGTTTTTTTCTGAATGCTCAGACATGGCTATGGCTGGTTTGGGACGCTAGCGGATAAACTGCACAGATCTATCATCCCAAAAGCGGTACTGCTTGACCAGGGAATATAAACTAAATTGATACTCCCTACGGATAAATCCGAGGGATTCTTAAAGAGTCCAAAGTCGGACTTTTAAAGGCGCTTTTCCCCAC
>NZ_JAYFEQ010000849.1:0-370 GCF_055795085.1 Phormidium sp. CCY1219
CTCGCACAGCTATGCGATCGCACCGCATCAATCGAAGGCTGAAATCCCTGCACCACAACGGTTCCAGAATCCTCTAGATCTAAAGATCCAAAGATCTAAAAACCACCTTGATGGCAGGTGTGAAACTTGTTATTTAAAATCCATCCGGGCGGACAGAAAAGATTTTTAGTTGAAGATTGCCGATTGCATATTGGTCGTTCAGATCGGCGATCGCTCGTTCGATGGGGTGGTAAGTCAAAGTAACATTCGATCCGCTAACTGTTAGCGTTGACAGTTTCAATGGATCGAGTTGCGGTTTGAGGTCTTCGGGGAAGTCCACCGCGACGGTGCCGCTGAGGAAAATTGCCGCGTCTGGGAATTGCGATCGCAA
>NZ_JAYFEQ010000850.1:0-1046 GCF_055795085.1 Phormidium sp. CCY1219
GGTTTGAGGTCTTCGGGGAAGTCCACCGCGACGGTGCCGCTGAGGAAAATTGCCGCGTCTGGGAATTGCGATCGCAATTTTTCCAATCGTTCCTCGATTGGTTCATCGTCAAAGGCGATCGCTTCAATCTGAATCTGATTTTCTTCCCCTTTATCAAACTTGATTGAATCAATAATAATTTGTCCGCTCGTTCCAGTGCGATAAATATCTCCAGATAGGCTTAAAATAAATTCCCCGCCCTCTTGTCCAAGTGTCCAATATTTTCCATCCATGCGATCGCGTGTTTGCGCGTGTACGCCTTCAATTTGTGCATATACAATGTGTGTACTGGCAAACTGGTTATATTGGGAAAATACCGCATCTTTAATCCCAATCTGAGTTCCAGCAAATTGCACCAAATTTGTTCCTTGGATAGAAAAGGGTTGCGAAATCAATAAAAACGATGCAATCGATACTGCAATCGCCAGTATCCACATCTCGCCAATTCCACCCGTTTTTAATCTTTTCTTATCCCAGCTTGACCCGCTATAGCACCACACCGGATTAGGCCAAAATATTTGTGCGCCCTTCACTGTGAAGGTGTCGCTAACGATTGAAACGAACATCCCCAACCACAACGCTAACCATTCCGAATTAGATAACTTTAGCCACTGGCACGGCCACCACCAAGCAACTGCAACGGCTGCAATCGCAACAAAGGAATGAGTCGCGCTTCTGTGCGGAAACCGTTTTTCTAACTGGCTTGAAATCGGATAGCAAATTTGACCGATTAGACTGGTTGTAGTATCGATATCTGGAAGTTGAGACCCTACGATTGCCAGACCTAAAACCATTGGATCTGAACTGGACAAAAGAACCGGAACGATAGCAGAACTTAGTGCCGCATGAGTGATAGACATCATAATAAATACTTCATTTAAAATAAGTTTACAAGAATTTATCACTGACCTAAACGTTTTCGGGCGCCTTTAATTTGACCCAATTGGCGAAGGCTCATAAGGATCATAAAAGCCAAACCTCCAAACACCTGAATATCCTTTTGGTTG
>NZ_JAYFEQ010000851.1:0-244 GCF_055795085.1 Phormidium sp. CCY1219
TGAATGACATGCCGGTGCCGATTTCTGACGAACCTGTGGAAGAATTTGTGGCGCAGGTGTTTAGCCGCATTGATGCGATGGAGGCGCAATCCGCCGCCCCGGTGGTGGAAGCGGTGCCCCATGAAGCGGAACGGTTTGAATGGCTCAGTGCCTATATCGATGGCGAATTGGGTGCTGGGGAAGTGGAGCAAGTGGAACGGTGGCTGGAAACCGAGCCACAGATGCAGCAGTTTTATCAGCAACT
>NZ_JAYFEQ010000852.1:0-224 GCF_055795085.1 Phormidium sp. CCY1219
CACCCTCCAAGTATCGTCGCCGCAGTCGCGTTTCACAGCCGAGTTCGGGATGGGTCGGAGTGGTTCCACAACGCCATTGGCACCCGGAAAAATCGAGAAGGTTAAAGAACCCTCAAGACTGCATAGAAATTGAGTTAAATTGAGTTATGAGGTCAAGCGCTCGGTCTGTTAGTACGTCTGGGCTACATACATTACTGCACTTCCACCACGACGCCTATCAACGG
>NZ_JAYFEQ010000853.1:0-562 GCF_055795085.1 Phormidium sp. CCY1219
TTTAACCCCTCCCAGCGCTCGTTACTTACCCAACTGACATCGGGCGATCGCACCGCACCATTGGGTAACGTAAAACCTGTGGAGGAGTCAAACCCTTTTCCCAATCCGGTTGTTTCAATCCAGAGACCGAGTTGAACGATAAGGCCAAAATTTTGATGTCCCGTCCAGGGGGTTGTCGGTGGCATAATTATCACTTCTCCGGACGCATTTCGTTCCAGCTTTAAGTCCCGATTTGCTTGACAGAGTTTCTCAAATCCTTCGCGGTTTAGATGGGGAATATTTAACTCAATGATAGTCATATTTTTCGATTTTAACTGTTTTGATTAAACCACAAATCGTCAGTTGAGTTTTGTTGAATAAAATGGTATAATTAAGACTACCCAACCTTATTCAAATCCAACACAAATCCGGGCAGCACATCTTCTCCCTCTAGGGTTTCGGGAGAGTGCAAGACTACGACTTCTCGTCCGGGACGATAAATTTCCACCTGTTTCTCCAGGGGGTCAATTAGCCAGCACAACCGCACGCCATTGTCAATATATTCTCGCATTTTTTCCCGCAG
>NZ_JAYFEQ010000854.1:0-471 GCF_055795085.1 Phormidium sp. CCY1219
TGTGCCAAGTTTAACCCCTCCCAGCGCTCGTTACTTACCCAACTGACATCGGGCGATCGCACCGCACCATTGGGTAAGGTAAATCCGGTAGAAGAATCAAACCCCACACCCAACCGGGCCTGACGATTCCACAACCAAAGTTGACCGTATATTTCGCCATTCTGTTTGCCCGTCCAGGGGGTTGTCGGTGGCATAATTATCACTTCTCCAGACGCATTTCGTTCCAGCTTTAAGTCCCGATTTGCTTGACATATTTTCTCAAACCCTTCGCGGTTTAGATGGGGAATATTTAACTCAATGATAGTCATGTTTTTCAATTTTAACTGTTTTGATTAAACCACAAATTTTCAGTTTAATTTAGTTGAATGAAATGGTATAATTAAGACTACCAAAACTTATTCAACTCCAACACAAATCCGGGCAGCACATCTTCTCCCTCTAGGGTTTCGGGAGAGTGCAAGACTTCCACTT
>NZ_JAYFEQ010000855.1:0-9257 GCF_055795085.1 Phormidium sp. CCY1219
GGGGGAGAACTCCTCCCTACGCATAAATGACGAGGGTTTCCGTTCTCCCCCTTACCAACCCTAATTTCTGATGAACACTTTGATTCATCCGACTGCTGTTATCGATCCGGAGGCCGAAATTCACCCCACGGTTGAAGTGGGGGCCTATGCGGCGATCGGTCCGCAGGTGAAAGTCGGTCCGGAGACGAAAATTGGCGATCGCGTGACCATCGACGGTTGGACTGAGATTGGGGCACGCAACCGAATTTTTCCCGGGGCAGCGATCGGGTTAGAACCGCAGGATCTTAAGTACGATGGAGCGAAAAGTTTCACGAAAATCGGCGATGAGAATACGATTCGCGAGTATGTGACGATTAATCGCGCCACGGGAGAGGGTGAGGCTACGGCGATCGGCGATCGCAATTTGCTGATGGCTTACGTTCACGTGGCTCACAATTGTGAGATTGGCGATGGCGTGGTGATTGCCAATACCGTGCAGCTCGCCGGTCACGTTCGCATCGAAAACCGCGCCAGAATTGGTGGAGTGTTGGGCATTCATCAGTTCGTGGAAATCGGCGAGTTGTCAATGGTGGGCGGCATGTCGCGCATCGATCGCGATGTGCCCCCGTATATGCTCGTGGAAGGCAATCCCTCCCGGGTGCGATCGCTCAACCTCATCGGTCTCAAACGCGCCGATTTGTCCGCCGAAGAACTTCGCCTGCTCAAAAAAGCCTTTCGGATTCTCTACCGAAGTGACGATACCTTCGCCGAGTCCTTGGCTCAATTAAATTTACTCCCCGATCTCCCCTACCTCGCTCACCTGCGCCAGTTCCTCCACGAATCTGTGAAACCCCACCGCCGAGGTCCGATTCCGGGCCGACGTCGGGGACGCAGTGAACGGGATTGAGGGCTAGCCGTTTAGCTTTGCAGGCAATTAATGACACATCCAACCCAATCCCAAACCCAGAAAACGATTTTTATCAGCACCGGTGAGGTGTCTGGGGATTTACAAGGGGCAATGCTGATCGAGGCGCTTTATCGTCAGGCGGCGGCGATCGGCATCACGTTAAAAATTGTCGCCTTAGGCGGTGCGAAAATGGCTCGCGCTGGGGCCACTCTCGTCGGGGATACCACTCGTATCGGATCCGTGGGCATTGTGGAATCGGTGCCGTTTATTTTGCCCACCCTCCAGCTTCAGGGTCGCGCCAAGCAATATCTGCGGGAAAATCCACCGGATTTAATCTTGTTTCTCGATTATCTCGGTCCGAATTTGAGTATCGGCAGTTTTGTAAAGCGATATTTGCCGCAGGTACAGACGGTGTATTACATTGCGCCCCAGGAGTGGGTGTGGTCTTTGGGCGATCGCAATACCAGCAAAATTGTCGAAATTTGCGATCGCCTGTTGGCGATTTTCCCCCAAGAAGCTCGCTACTATCGCGACAAGGGGGCAAATGTCACTTGGGTGGGTCATCCCCTGCTGGACTCGATGCAGGCGGCACCAAAGCGCGATCGCGCCCGTCAAACCCTCGGCATCCCAGGGGAAGAAGTGGCGATCGCCTTACTACCGGCTTCGCGACGGCAAGAAATTAAATATTTACTACCGGTAATGTTGGAGGCGGCGCGTCAAATTCACTCCCGTTTGCCCCAGGCGAGTTTTTATATCCCCCTGTCGTTGGAATGCTATCGAGAACCGATAGCAGCGGCGATCGCCCAGTGCGGTTGGCGCGCGAAAATTCTCCCCGGTTCTCAAACCCAAACCGCGATCGCGGCGGCGGATTTAGCAATTACTAAATCCGGTACCGTTAATCTCGAAATTGCCTTAGCTAATGTCCCCCAGGTGGTGATTTACCGCGTCCATCCCCTCACCGCCTGGATCGCTCGCCATATTCTGCATTTTTCGATTCCCTTTATGTCGCCGCCGAATTTAGTGCTGATGAAGGAAATCGTCCCGGAACTGCTGCAAGATAAAGCCACCAGTGCCAATATCGTTCGCGAAGCTCTGGATTTGCTGGAAAATTCCCACCGACGCAGACAAATTCTGGCAGACTATCAGCAGATGCGACAGGCGTTAGGAGAACTGGGCGTCTGCGATCGGGCGGCTCGGATTATTTTACAATAAAATTCCCTCGGATATTAAAAATTTAAAATGAAAAATGGAGAATGGGGAATTAAAAATTTCCCCCGTATCCTCTAGGTTCGAGCGCGAACCAGGTTTTCCCCATTTCTTACTTCTTAATTCGGAGAACTCGAACGATGAAAAAATTGATTTTTTGTGCTGCATTAATCGGCACTTGCAGCGTCTTAGGGTCGAAACCTGCTACCGCGCAATTATTGCCACAACCGTGGGTTTCGGTGGGAGTACAAGACAGCGAAGCCACCTTTTCTGCGGGGGCAAGAGCGCTGGGATTTGGGGTAGAACTGGGGTTAAGAGAAGAAACGGCGGTGGGGGTAGATGTGATGAAATTCATCACTCCCCCATTTGTAGACCAGATTTCCGGATATGTGGGAGTGGGACTTTATGACGATCCCGATTCCAGCGATTCCGAGGTTGCCTTTTCTGGGGGGGTGCAAATTTTTCCCCAGGGCAATTTTTTCTTTGGGGCGGGTTATCATAGCATCCGAGGGGTAAACGGACAAGTGGGGATTAAACTCTTTTGAGTGGGGGGTAGGACAAGAGGAACGAGGGGGGAGAGCGGGGCACTCTGGCGGGAAACCGCCCAATGAAAGTGTGTAGGTTTTGGAGAACCGACGCATCCGAGAAGGGAACCACGTTATAATTTTGGCGGATGCGAGCAAAAACTGGTGATGAGTAAACCCGTAGTCGATGCCTTCTTTGTGGGCAGAGCCCTAGCCGAAGCCCTCAACGCACAATTAGAAAAAGCCCTAACCAATGCCCTGAGCGAGCTTGGTAAATTTGATGCCGAGCAGCGAGAGCGGTTGCGTGCCTTTAGCGAAGAAGTGATGGAGCGCGCCAATCGCGAGAGTGGACGCACCACAGAGTGGACCAGTTCCCCTCCGGAGAGTTCCGGGAGTGGAACGACTGAAACGATGGATCTGCAAGCGACGATCGACGAACTGCGAGCCGAAATTGCCCAAGTGCGATCGCAGTTACAGCTTTATCGCAGTCGTTCGATGTAGGGAGGGTTTCCCTGTCTGACTTATTTCTTACCTCAGACAAGGGAAGACTCCCGGGCGAGAGCCTCGCTATTGCAGGAAATGGCGATCGCAAAGAGCGAGCGATCGCAACGCCTTCAGAGGTGCGAACTCCCCGCACCAATTTTTAAAATTGATTGCTAGAAAAAACAGTTGTAAATCCGAGTGTCTGAACTCCTAGAGGATCCTATCCAACGTCACCCCATTCCCGATCGCCCTGCTTTACCCAGGGGCGACAACTCTGCTATTGCGGCTCCCAAAAAACCCCAAAACGTGGTTTATCAGAGCAAAGCGTATCGCTGGAGTCGTCCCAATTATTCCCGGAACCGACGGCGAATCGAAATCTGGAATTTTGTGTTTCGGTTTCTCGCGAGTCTGTGGTACATTAACAAACCTTGGACCTATCGCGGCGGCTTTACAGAAGAGAAAAAAGCAGCCCGCAGACAACGCCAAGCCATCTGGATTCGCGAGTCCCTGCTAGAACTCGGCCCGACATTTATTAAGTTAGGCCAGTTATTTTCCACGCGATCGGACTTATTTCCCACCGAATATGTAGAAGAACTAGCCAAGCTGCAAGATAAAGTACCGGCTTTTAGCTACGAACAAGCCGAGGCGATTGTCGAGGCAGATTTCGGACGCCGAGTCGAGGAACTGTTTCGCAGTTTCGATCCGGTACCGATCGCGGCGGCGAGTTTGGGACAGGTTCACAAAGCCCAACTTCATTCCGGGGAAGAAGTGGTGGTGAAAGTGCAGCGCCCCGGACTAAAGCGCTTGTTTGGCATCGATTTAGCGATCGCCAAAACCATTGCCCACTATTTCCAGAACCATCCCAAATGGGGTCGGGGTCGGGATTGGTTGGGCATTTATGACGAGTGCTACAAAATTCTCTATGAAGAAATCGATTATATCAACGAAGGTCGCAATGCCGATACCTTTCGTCGCAACTTTCGGGGTAAAAAATGGGTGAAGGTGCCGCGCGTTTACTGGCGGTATTCTTCTCATCGGGTTTTGACCCTCGAATACGTTCCGGGGATTAAAATCAGCCATTATGAAGCCTTAGAGGCGGCGGGACTCGATCGCAAGGTATTGGCTCAACTCGGGGCAGAAGCCTATTTGCGACAACTGCTCAATCATGGGTTCTTTCATGCCGACCCCCACCCGGGCAATATTGCCGTGAGTCCAGAAGGGGCGTTAATTTTCTACGATTTTGGCATGATGGGGCGCATCCGCACCGACGTGCGGGTGAAGCTGCTCGATTTGTTTTTTGGGATTGCTAAAAAAGATGCCGAACAGGTGGTGAATACCCTCATCGAGTTGGAAGCGTTAGCGCCGATGGATGATATGGGGCCGGTGCGGCGATCGATTCAGTACATCCTGGATCATCTGATGGATAGTCCGTTTGAGGAACAGTCTGTCAATGCGATTAGCGATGACCTGTATGCGATCGCCTACGATCAGCCGTTTCGCTTTCCCGCTACCTTTACCTTTGTCATGCGAGCGTTTTCCACTCTCGAAGGCGTGGGCAAGGGTCTCGACCCGGAGTTTAACTTTATGGAGGTTGCGAAACCTTTTGCAATGCAGATTATGAGCAATGGAAACTCTGTCGATCGCAACAGTATTTTTAACGAAATCGGGCGGCAAGCGGCACAAGTTGGTTCCACGGCGTTAGGTCTGCCCGGTCGGATTGAAGATAGCATCGAAAAGCTCGAACGCGGCGATATCCGCATCCGGGTGCGCTCGATCGAAACAGACCGGGTGCTGCGGCGCATCGGCAACGTTCAAATGGGAACCAATTTGGCGTTACTGGTGAGTGCGTTTACCTTGTCGGCAACGATTTTGTTGGTGAACGATAAAATTTGGTTGGCTTTGGTGGTGGCTTTGGTGGCGATTTTTCTCGCCGGTAGTTTGATCCGCCTGATGATGCGAATCGAGCGCTCGGATAAAATGATGTAATCTCTAATTCTGGGCTAATTTGTAAGGGAGGATACGCGCTTTGACGATCGCCACTCATCCGCGATCGGCAATTCAATCCCTCCCCCTCTATAATTCCAATGTCTTGTCATTTGTCATGCTAAGTGTAAGTTGAGTTATGAAACGATCTTTTGCGGGTCTCACGGATACGGGACTCGTTCGCTCTGTTAATCAAGATGCTTTCTACATTGACGATCCCGACGGACGATTTTTTATTGTGGCTGATGGTATGGGCGGACATGCCGGCGGCCAAGAGGCAAGTCGGATCGCCACTAAAACCATCGAACAATATTTAGACGAACATTGGGCGTCTTCTGAAACGACCCCCGCTTTGCTCGAGGAAGCTTTTTTTAAGGCCAATCAGGCGATCGTTCAAGACCAAATCGAGCATCCAGAACGTGCGGATATGGGCACCACTGCTGTGGCAGTGGTGTTTCGCGAGGATAAACCTTGGTGCGCGCATGTGGGGGATTCTCGCCTCTATCTACTGCGCGGCGATCGACTGGAGCAAATTACGGAAGATCATACCTGGGTGGGACGGGCGCTCAAGGCGGGACACCTGAGTCTGGAGGATGCCCGCAATCATCCCTGGCGGCACGTTCTTTCCCAATGTTTGGGACGCGAAGATCTGCAACAGGTTGACGTGCAACAGATTGACGTGCAAGGGGGGGACAGATTCCTTTTGTGCAGCGATGGGTTGACCGAGGAACTGTCGGCGGAGGAGATTGCGTCCCGGTTAACATCGCAGCTCTCTGGGGAAGAAGCGGCAAGGGAATTGGTGAAGGCGGCGAAAAATAACGGGGGACGGGATAACATTACGGTGGCGATCGTCACCTTGGAGGATACGGCAAAATAAGCCGCGATCTCTTCACCCCTACCGGAACAGAAGCCCCACCTGCAATTACTCTTGAGGCGAAACCCAAAATTCGCCCCCCAAACCACAACCGTACCTGAGTTCGATCCCAGGTACGGTTGTGGTTATTTTATCCCGTTGCAGGTTCGATGGTAACTGCTCTGTGGAGGGATTAAACCCGCGTCAGTTTACCCGCTAACCAAGCTAAAACTCTTCTTAAAACTGACCTGGGGACAGAGGACAAGGGGCAGGAAAATCGGCCATCTTAGAGCTACGGTCAGTGCCACAAGTGCCAGTGCGATCTCGAAAAATACTCATTTGGTTCAATCCGAGCAATTTGAGTGGCGATAACTTGCTAGATCTGTCTGCGATCGCATGTTGCCGCTTTGCTGGCATCGCATATGTCATATTTTCCAGACAAACCCCTACCGATCGCAGTGGTCGTTTTGTCAACCAATTGTTATAATTTTTAACAAAGCGGGTGACAATCCGTGGTAGGGACAATCCTGAAAGCCACGGGCGATCGGCGAAATAAACTCGCATCAACCACTCAAAGCGGCTCTTGAGTGTTGTTGAACCCGGAAAATCTATAAATGAGGAGGTCAGAAATGAACCAACCCGTCGAACTTTCTTTAGAACAAAAATTTAGCCTGCGTGCCTTTGAAAGCCAGGTGGAAAAAATGAGCCAAGAACAAGCGCAACATTTCCTCAAGGAACTGTACAAACAGATGATGCTGCGCGAAACCATGTACCAGGAATTTTTGAAGCACAAGTGGGGTCTAGAACAAGGGCCGAGCTTTTAATTGCGATTCCCATTAGTCCCATAGTGGGCGACCTCCGTCTCTTGCTTTGTTCCTTAACGGGAAAGGAGCTGGGGATGATGGGGCGTCAACTTGTATGGGATGCGGCTTTCGATCGCGACCCTCGGAAGGCAAGGGGGTTTTGGAATCTACATCAGGGTCAAGATTTCATCGTCCGGGAAGCGTTTTCTCGGCGGGCGCGATTAGAAATATAAATCCTATTTATTCGAGTCGAGAATTTCTTCCCCGGGGGAGAAGGGGTTGAGAAGAAATTCTGGCAAAGGGGGAAAATTCCGGGGTGTGCGATCGCTTCATAACTGTACCGCCGGATCGACCCTACCGCTCGAATTTTCACAGAACAGAAATAAATCGTCTGGCAATCCTCCATTAGTAGGGTAGGGTGGGCATTGGCGCCCTACAGCAAGCTCGTCATCTGGAAGCCCTTCGGCAATGCCCAGGCTACAGCTCCCTACCGCTCGAATTTTCACAGAACAGAAATAAATCCTCTGGCGCTAGAGTAGTAAATTGCCCGAGTCGAGGGAGTTGCCCCACCCAGTAGCCACCAAGGGATGAGGGGTGAGTATTGTTTATAGTCAGGCAAGTAGAAACCAAATCCTGAAGCGATCGCCACATCCAATCGCAATGGTAAAATCTTGATACAGAAAGATTGGGCATCAATCAGCTCTGTAGAGAATCACTCACCTCGGGTAGAGATTGCCACGCGATCGCGATCGGCGTTTGCAGCCGAAAAGCGGTAAAGCGTGGCCTTCAATCGGCACTTTTTGCCAATCCGAATCCTCTACAGAACATCCCAGCTTTCCGGCGATGGCGCACAGAATAGAAATTTTACGAATGTTTAAGCGCGTTTTAATCAGTACGGATTTATCGGACGGCTTGCCTCGCTTGGGGAATTTTTTGCCCAGTTTAGCAGCCGGCGGCATGGAGCAGATCGTATTTCTGCACAGCACTCCCCTGTGGACAAAAGGACAAATTCCTCGGGAAGACACCGAAGGGATGCAGAAGGCCCGCGATCGCTTGAACCCGATTCTCAATGAAGTCCCAGAAGGACTCGAAGTCGCGGTGGAAGTGGTTTCCGGTTCGGTCACCGACAACATTCTCAAGGTGGCGCAAACTTACAACAGCGAGGTCATTATCCAAGGAGCATCCAACCGCAATCTGCTCAGCGAGCGACTTTTTGGCAGTACCACCCTCGAACTGTCGGGACGGACCCCCATCCCCTTGATGACCCTTCCCAACTCCCTGCTTTCAGCGTTGACGGCGGAAGAACTGAATCTGCGCTGTCGTCACCTGTTGCGCTATGTCTTAATTCCCTATGACGACAGCGAAGCGTCAAAAACCCTCCTCGAACAGTTTAAGCACTATGCCCAGAACCGTCCGTCGGGGTCCCTAGAACGCTGTATGCTGGCCTGGGTCATCGATGCGGGGGTGCTGCGAAAAGTGCCCAAAGACTACAAACTCGAAGAGGCCCACGAAAAGTTAGCCCCCATCGAGGCAGAATTAAAACAGCTCGGCATTGAAGTGGATATAGAAGTCCGCCTGGGAGAGCCAGTGGTTGATATCTTAGACCTAGCTCAGAAGTCGGATATCTGCGCGATCGCCCTGGCGTCCCACAGCTTGGGTAAGTTGTGGGATTGGTTCCCCAGCTTTACTGCTGAGGTTCTGCGCCGCAGTTGCGAACCGGTCATCTTTTTCCCCTATCGGCACTAATTCGCTTCGCTTACTGAGGCAAACGGTTCAGGGTCGCTTCCATCGCGCTGCTGAGGTAGTGACCCGCCAAAATCACGCTAGATTGATAGTACCTGCCGTTATCCAGGCGGTGTAGGGTATCAAACCCACTGTGGCGCTGCTTCGTACTTCCCAACACCCAATAGCGCTGAACGATGGTTTCCGGGGCAATCCATCCTTCTCCTTCCACCCGTCCGAGTTCGCTGTGTTGAAGGACGAAGCTGTAGACGCGATCGCTGATATCGAAGCGTCCCCGATACTGCAGAGTAATATCTTCGCGTTCGCCACCCGGAAATATCAGCTTGGTCACCATATTAAACCAGGTTTCCCGATTCCAGGCCACCAAAGTTTTCCCCTTCACGGTAATCGGCATCCCATTGCGTTCGAGCCAATTGCCTTCCATAACCCAACGACCAGGTTGTAATAAAAAAATATGAGTCACAGCACCATTCCTTGGTTAATTTCCGTGCCTCCCCTAGGGGCATTTTGCCGAGCAATTTTAAACAAGGTTAACTCTTGAGCCAAACCTCCCTATTTTTTAGGGTTGACTTATCGGTGTTAAACTAAGCAATTCTGTCACCAGAACTACTCGTCTTCAGAACCGGACTTGAGATTTTCACCTCATCCGACTCCTCAACAATTTGGCCTTTGTCATAGGTACCGAGGCTACCATCGCTAGCAGTTTTTACATCATGGCAATGTCGGTGAAGAAGTTGGAGATTTTTGTATTCATCCTTTCCACCTAGGGTTTCTGG
>NZ_JAYFEQ010000856.1:0-72163 GCF_055795085.1 Phormidium sp. CCY1219
CCCCCCCCCCCCCCCCCCCCCCCCCCCCCCCCCCCCCCCCCCCCCCCCCCCCCCCCCCCCCCCCCCCCCCCCCCCGCGACGGTCCCTCAAAAGGAGCACCGCAAGATGTTCAACAAGATCCTGATTGCCAACCGTGGCGAAATTGCATGCCGGGTGATGGAAACCGCCCGTCGTCTGGGTGTACGCACCGTCGCCGTCTACTCCGATGCGGACCGAGGTGCCAAACATGTGGCGCTTGCGGATGAGGCTGTCCATATCGGCCACGGACCGGCCCCAGCGGATAGCTACCTGCTGCAGGACGAGATCCTCGCCGCCGCCAAAGCCACCGGCGCGCAAGGCATACATCCGGGTTATGGGTTTCTGTCGGAGAACCCCGATTTTGTGGAAAAGGTCGAGGCGGCAGGCCTTGCCTTCATCGGTCCCTCTGCCAGCGCGATCCGCAAGATGGGGCTCAAGGACGCGGCCAAGGCGCTGATGGAAGAGGCGGGCGTTCCGGTGGTTCCGGGCTATCACGGCGACACTCAGGACGCGGGCTTCCTCGCCGAACAGGCGGAGAGCATCGGCTATCCGGTCCTGATCAAGGCGGTCGCGGGCGGCGGTGGCAAGGGCATGCGGTTGGTCGAGGATCCCAAGGATTTCAACGATGCGCTGGCCTCGGCGCAGGGCGAGGCCACAACGTCCTTTGGCAACCCGGCGGTGCTGATTGAAAAATACATCCAGAAACCGCGCCATATCGAGGTGCAGGTCTTTGGCGACGGTACATCGGCGGTGCATCTGTTTGAGCGCGACTGTTCGCTGCAGCGCCGCCACCAAAAGGTGATCGAAGAAGCGCCGGCCCCCGGCATGACCGAAGAGATGCGCGCCGCCATGGGGCAGGCCGCCGTGCGCGCGGCCGAGGCGATCGGCTATGCGGGCGCGGGCACGGTCGAGTTCATTGTGGACGGCTCGGACGGGCTGCGTGCGGACGGGTTCTGGTTCATGGAGATGAACACCCGTTTGCAGGTGGAGCATCCGGTCACGGAGCTCATCACCGGCGTTGATCTGGTGGAATGGCAGTTGCGCGTCGCCTCTGGCGAAGGGCTGCCCCTGCAGCAGGACGACCTCACCATCAGCGGCCACGCCTTCGAGGCGCGGCTTTATGCCGAAGACGTGCCCAAGGGCTTTTTGCCCGCCACCGGCACGCTCTCGCATCTGGCCTTTCCCGAAGGTGTGCGCGCCGACAGCGGGGTGCGGGCAGGGGACACCATCAGCCCGTGGTATGATCCGATGATCTCCAAGGTGATCGTACATGGCCCCTCCCGCGCCGCAGCGCTGCGCCAGCTGGATGACGCGCTGGCCCGCACCGAGGTTGCCGGAACTGTCACCAACCTTGCCTTCCTTGGCGCGCTCACGCGGCATGCCGGCTTTGCCGCGGGCGACGTGGACACAGGCCTGATCGCACGGGATCTCGACACGCTCGCGGCGGCACCGGTCGCAAAGCCCGAGCATAAGGCCGCCGCTGCAATGGCTGCGCTCGATCTGATCGAGGCGCGCCCTGACATGGGCTTTACGCTATGGGCCGACCTGCATCGCTCCGTCACGCTGGAGTGGCAGGGCGAGCGGTTTGAGGCCACCGTCGAGGTCAACGGCCCCGACCGTCAGGATTGGACGATTGAGGGCACGCATATCGCCGTGAACCGCATGGCCTCAGGCTGGGTGATTGGCAGCATGCCCCTGCCGCCCCTGTCGATCTGCGGCGACACGATCACGGTGTTTGATCACTACGGGCTGAGCTTTACGGTGATCGACCCGCTGGAGCGCGCCGCAGGGGCTGCCGGGGACGGCAACCTGATCGAGGCCCCGATGCCTGGCCTGGTCAAGGCGGTCTTTGCGGAGGCGGGCGCCACCGTCAAGGAAGGCGACCGGCTCGCCATCCTTGAGGCCATGAAAATGGAACACTCTTTGCTGGCCGCCCGGGACGGCGTGGTTGCAGAAGTTCTTGCGCAAGCCGGCGATCAGGTGGAGGCTGGAGCAGCGCTGGTCCGGCTGGAGGAAGACGCCTGAGCCGCGCCCATGAACCGGGAGGAGCAAAACCCATGAAAGACCGCGTCGAGATCTTTGAGGTGGGCCCACGCGACGGGCTGCAGAATGAAAAGCGCGACATCCCCGTCGCCGACAAGGTGGCGCTGGTGGATTGCCTCAGCCGCGCAGGCTTTTCCCGGATCGAGGTGGCAAGCTTCGTGTCGCCGAAATGGGTGCCGCAGATGGCGGGCAGCGCCGAAGTGCTGGCTGGGATCACCAAGGCCAAAGGCGTGCGCTATGCGGCGCTCACCCCGAATATGCGGGGCTATGAGGACGCGCTGGCCGCGCGCGCCGATGAAATCGCCATTTTTGCCTCCGCATCCGAGGGGTTTTCGCAGGCCAATATCAATGCCTCGATTGCCGAGAGTATTGAACGCTTTGCCCCCATTCTGGAGGCCGCGCGCCATATCGACCTGCCGGTGCGGGGTTATGTCTCCTGCGTGACCGACTGCCCCTATGATGGCGCTGTCGCCCCCGACAAAGTGGCCGAGGTCGCGGATCGGCTGTTCTCGATGGGCTGCTATGAGATCTCGCTGGGCGACACCATCGGCAAGGCGACACCCGACAAGATCGCCAAGATGCTGATTGCGGTCAAAGACGCCGTGCCAGTGACGCGGCTTGCGGGGCATTACCACGACACCGCAGGCCGGGCCGTGGACAATATCGACGCCTCGCTGGCGCTGGGCGTGCGGGTGTTTGATGCCGCCGTGGGCGGGCTTGGCGGCTGTCCCTATGCGCCGGGTGCGGCGGGCAATGTCGCCACTGAGGTCGTGCACGAACACCTGACCCGGCTGGGCTATGACACTGGGCTGGATGGCGATGTCCTGCAGGAGGCCGCTGTTATGGCGCGCGCTCTGCGTCCCGTTGCCGCCGATGCCTGATACTTCATCACAATAAGGACCCTTTGGCCATGTATGACACGCTAACGCTCACACGCGATGATCGCGGCGTGGCGACCCTGACGCTCAACCGTTCCGAAAAGCACAACGCCATGTCGGGGCAGATGCTGCAGGAATTGCAGGATGCAGCGCGCGCGCTGGCGGCGGACCGAAGCGTGCGTGTGGTGGTCCTGACCGGCGCGGGTAAAAGCTTCTGCGCTGGGGGCGATCTGGCGTGGATGCAGGCGCAGATGGATGCGGATGCCGAGACCCGCGCCCGCGAGGCGCGGGTGCTGGCGGACATGCTGAACCTTCTGAACACCTTGCCGCAGCCCTTGATCGGGCGGCTACAGGGCAACGCGTTTGGCGGTGGCGTGGGCATGGCCTCGGTCTGTGATGTGGCGATCGGCGTCGACAGCCTCAAGATGGGCCTCACCGAGACCCGCCTTGGCCTGATCCCCGCCACCATCGGCCCCTATGTCATCGCCCGCATGGGCGAGGCGCGCGCGCGGCGCGTGTTCATGTCGGCGCGGCTCTTTGACGCGTCGGAAGCGGTGGAGCTGGGGCTTCTGGCCCGGGTGGTTCCAGCCGACTCACTCGATGCCGCGGTCGAGGCAGAAGTGGTGCCATACCTTGATTGTGCGCCGGGCGCGGTCGCTGACGCCAAGGCACTGGCGCGCGCCCTGGGCCCGCAGATCGATAAAACCGTGATTGATTTTACCATTTCGGCCCTTGTGGACCGCTGGGAAAGCCCCGAGGCCGTGGATGGGATCAACGCGTTTTTTGAAAAACGCGCCCCCGCCTGGCGTAGCAAATAAGGGGTTTCCCGCCGCTTTGGCCGGGCCGGTCTGCACCAACTTGCCGCGCGCTAAATTCCGACTAAAACCATCAGTTTTTAAGGCGTTGTTGCGTGTCTGCCGGTCTGGTCGAGAAAGCTTTTCACATTAACTTCCCCTTGGTTGACGGTGTAGGGGGACGGGAGTAGTAACGGCCCAAGTCAACACGCCAATTGACGGTGCACGAGCAGATCTTGCCGTGTGCGCGGAAAGGAGCCACTCGTGGAAGAGATGTTGCGGGAATACCTGCCCATTCTGGTGTTTTTGGCCGTCGCCATCGGCCTTGGTCTCGTGCTTATTCTTGCTGCCGTTGTTGTTGCGGTGCGCAATCCCGACCCGGAAAAAGTCAGCGCCTATGAGTGCGGTTTCAACGCATTCGATGACGCCCGCATGAAATTCGACGTGCGCTTTTATCTGGTCTCGATCCTGTTCATCATCTTCGATCTGGAGATTGCCTTCCTGTTTCCCTGGGCCGTCGGCTTTAAGGACATCAGCGATACCGGCTTCTGGTCCATGATGGTGTTCCTGGGCGTGCTGACGATCGGCTTTGCCTACGAATGGAAGAAGGGGGCATTGGAATGGGAGTGACAGCTGGCGCGAACACCGCGGGTGTCGACAAGGAAATGGTCACCCAGGCCCTCAATGCGGAATTGCAGGACAAGGGGTTTCTGCTGACCTCTGCCGAGGACATCATCAACTGGGCGCGCACCGGATCGCTGCACTGGATGACCTTTGGTCTGGCCTGCTGCGCGGTCGAGATGATGCATACCTCCATGCCACGCTATGACGCCGAACGCTTTGGCATCGCGCCACGCGCGAGCCCGCGTCAGTCGGATGTGATGATCGTTGCGGGCACCCTCACCAATAAGATGGCCCCGGCGCTGCGCAAGGTCTACGACCAGATGCCAGAACCGCGCTATGTGATCTCGATGGGGTCCTGCGCCAATGGCGGTGGCTATTACCACTACAGCTATTCCGTCGTGCGCGGTTGTGACCGGATCGTGCCGGTCGACATCTACGTGCCCGGCTGCCCGCCCACCGCAGAGGCGCTGCTTTATGGGCTGATGCAACTGCAGCGCAAGATCCGCCGCACCGGCACCCTTGTGCGCTAAGGGCAGGAGACACAGATGATTGAAGCATTGCAAGACCTTGGCCATCAGATCGAAGCCAAGCGCCCCGATTGTGTGTTGTCCTGGGACATCGCGCATGGCGAGCTGAATATCGACGTGAAACCGGCCAATATCGCAGGTCTTGTGGAGTTCCTGCGCGTGGACAGCGCCTGCCGGTTCTCCACCCTGGTTGACATCACCGCCGTGGATTACCCCGAGCGCACCAAGCGCTTTGACGTGGTGTATCACCTGCTGTCGATGTACCAGAACCACCGCATCCGCCTGCGGGTTGCGGTGCGCGAAGAGGACATGGTGCCCTCCATCGTGGATGTGCACCCCTCCGCCAACTGGTTCGAGCGCGAAGTCTTTGACATGTTCGGCATCCTGTTCACAGGCCACCCGGACCTGCGCCGCCTGCTGACCGACTACGGCTTTCGCGGCCACCCGCTGCGCAAGGATTTCCCGACCACCGGCTACACCGAAGTCCGCTATGACGAGGCGCAAAAGCGCGTGGTCTACGAGCCGGTGAAACTGGTGCAGGAATACCGCCAGTTTGACTTCATGAGCCCATGGGAGGGTGCCGACTACATCCTGCCCGGTGACGAGAAAGAGGGGGCGAAATGATGGACGGCTCCAAAGGTTTTGACGACGCCCAGACGGGCGAGCAGAAGATCCGTAATTTCAACATCAACTTCGGCCCGCAACACCCGGCGGCCCACGGCGTTTTGCGCCTGGTTCTGGAACTGGACGGCGAGATCGTGGAACGCTGCGATCCGCATATCGGCCTCTTGCACCGTGGCACCGAAAAGCTGATGGAGAGCCGCACCTACCTGCAGAACCTGCCGTATTTCGACCGCCTCGATTATGTGGCGCCGATGAACCAGGAGCACGCATGGTGTCTGGCGATCGAGAAACTCACCGGGGTTGAGGTGCCGCGCCGCGCCCAGCTCATTCGGGTGCTTTATTCGGAAATCGGCCGCATCCTCAATCACCTGCTGAACGTCACCACGCAGGCGATGGACGTGGGCGCGCTGACGCCGCCGCTCTGGGGCTTTGAAGAACGCGAAAAGCTGATGATCTTCTACGAGCGGGCCTGTGGTGCACGTCTGCACGCGGCCTACTTCCGCCCCGGTGGTGTGCATCAGGACCTGCCGGATGAATTGCTCGATGATATCGAGGAATGGGCGATCGAATTCCCCGCCGTGATGGACGACATCGACGGGCTGCTGACCGAGAACCGCATCTTCAAGCAGCGCAACTGCGACATCGGCGTCGTCACCGAGGAGGAGATCCAGCAATACGGGTTCTCCGGCGTCATGGTGCGTGGCTCCGGTCTGGCCTGGGATTTGCGCCGTGCGCAGCCCTATGAATGCTACGACGAGTTCGACTTTCAGATCCCGGTGGGCAAGAACGGCGACTGCTACGACCGCTACCTTGTCCGGATGGAAGAGATGCGCCAGTCGCTGTCGATCATCCGTCAGGCGATCCACAAGCTGCGCGAGGCCACCGGCGACGTGATGGCGCGCGGCAAGATCAGCCCGCCCAAGCGCACCGACATGAAAACCTCGATGGAGAGCCTGATCCACCACTTCAAGCTCTATACCGAAGGCTTCCACGTCCCCGAGGGCGAGGTCTACGCCGCGGTCGAGGCGCCCAAGGGCGAATTCGGGGTCTATCTGGTGGCGGATGGCACCAACAAACCCTACCGCGCCAAGCTGCGCGCGCCGGGCTTCCTGCATTTGCAGGCGATGGACCACGTCGCCAAGGGCCACCAGCTCGCCGACGTCGCGGCCATCATCGGCACCATGGACATCGTTTTTGGAGAGATTGACCGGTGATCGGGGCAGTCGTAAAAAATTGCGCTGGTGCAGCACAATTTGCTGCATCCCTTGCAGCGGTTGTAGGGCTCATTTGGTCGGCTAGTAGTTTAGCTAACGCTCTGGAAGCGAACAGGAACAACGCAGTAATTTTGGAATGCAGCAAGATGATTGCGGCGCTAAATGACTACGACGCTAAGTTGACGTTGATCGAACTTGCGGCGGAATTGGAACAAGGCAAGATCGCTGCTGATCCAAACTATTTTTCCCTCAAAGCAGCCGAGGTAGATCATCTTGCACCGGTTCTTGAAGTACAAGCGCAGCTGAGTAGTGCACTCAATATGGCTCATGTTTTATTTCCGGGTGACCTTGAAATTAAAATGAGCTTCTCGTTTTTCTCACCTTACGTTGCTTTCTTGGAACACGCGAGTTCGGGAGAACTTGTGTTCGTCAACTCGGAGCGAGCACTTAAAAAAACTCAGCAAGTGAGAGATGCTACTCTTGCAGAGAAGAAGAAGGTTTCGGTGCATAGAAGTGAAATTTCGCGTCTTTGTGCAGAAAAAATACACGGTGAAAACGATGCTGCGTAGGCTCCATTCCGAACAACCCGATAGTTTTGCCTTCACCCCGGCCAACCAGGCCTGGGCAGAGGCGCAAATGACCAAATACCCCGAGGGCCGTCAGGCCTCGGCGGTGATCCCGATCCTGTGGCGTGCGCAGGAACAGGAAGGCTGGATCACCAAACCGGCGATCGAATATGTCGCCGATATGCTCGGCATGGCCTATATCCGCGTGCTGGAGGTGGCCTCCTTCTACTTCATGTTCCAGCTGCAACCCACCGGCTCTGTTGCGCATATTCAGGTCTGCGGCACCACCTCCTGCATGATCTGCGGGGCGGAGGATCTGATTGCGGTCTGCAAGGACAAGATCGCGCCCAAGCCGCACACCGTGTCCGAGGATGGCAAGTTTTCCTGGGAAGAGGTGGAATGCCTCGGGTCCTGCACCAATGCGCCGATGGCGCAGATCGGCAAGGACTACTACGAGGATCTGACCGCCGCGAGCTTTACCAAGCTGATCGACGATCTGGCCGCTGGCAAGGACGTGGTGCCTGGCCCGCAAAATGGCCGTTACGCGGCAGAGCCGAAATCCGGTCTTACCTCGCTCAAGGATTATGAGGCGGACAAGCCGCAGTACAACGCGTCTGCCGAACTCGCGACCGAGCTTGGCGACGGTGTGAAGCGCATTCAGGGCGATGAAGTACCGCTGCTGACCCCTTGGGTGGGCAAGGATGGCGTGGTTGCGGGGCGTGCTGCGGCAGAGCCCACTCCGGCAGCACCGGAGCGTCCGAAACCCGCCGCCAAGCAGGCGGAAGCGGCCAAGGCAGAGACGCCCTCCAAACCTCCCGCCAAGAAATCCGACGCCGCCACCCCGGCACAGCCCGAGGCCGCCGCCGCAAAGGTGACAGAGCCCAAGGCGGATGCGGCAGATGCGGTCGAGGAAAAAGAGCCCGAGACGCTGACCGCGGCGCGCGAGGGCGGGGCGGACGACCTCAAACTCCTCAAAGGGGTGGGGCCGAAGCTTGAACAGACACTGAATGAGTTGGGCTTTTTCCACTTCGACCAGATCGCCAAATGGACCGAGGCCGAGATGGCTTGGGTGGATGCGCGCCTGAAGTTCAAGGGCCGCATCGAACGGGACGGCTGGATCGAACAATCCAAGAAACTGGCAGCGGGTGAAGAGACCGAGTTTGCCAAATCGGCCAAGACAGACGGCCGTTACAAAGACAAATCATAATCGCAGATCGCGGCCATGGGCCGTGCGCTGTGGTCAAGGATGACTGGACCCGATGACGAAGGACGAACAGGATAAGGCCATTGCAGCCAAGGGGCGGCACATCTCGCTGGTGATCGCCGGCACGATGGTGGCCTGGCTGATCCTGTCGCTTCTCATTGGTCCCGCGATCGGCCTGCCGGGCCGCTATGCGCTGCTGTTCGATTTCGCCGCTCTGGCGGCGATGATCTATGCGGGCGTCAACATCATTCAACTCTGGCGCATGCGTCAGAACAGTCAAAGGTAGGCACACATGCTGAAGGATCAGGATCGGATCTTTACCAACCTTTACGGGATGCACGAACGCACGTTAGCGGGCGCACAAAAGCGTGGCCATTGGGACGGTACGGCGGGCCTCATTGAAAAAGGGCGCGACTGGATCATCCAGACCATGAAGGATTCCGGCCTGCGCGGACGCGGCGGTGCGGGCTTCCCCACCGGCCTCAAATGGTCCTTCATGCCCAAGGAAAGCGACGGGCGTCCGGCCTATCTAGTGATCAACGCTGATGAGTCCGAGCCCGGCACCTGCAAAGACCGCGAAATCATGCGCCACGATCCGCATACGCTGATCGAGGGCGCGCTGATCGCTTCCTTCGCGATGAACGCACACACCTGCTACATCTACCTGCGCGGCGAATATATCCGCGAGCGCGAGGCGCTGCAGGCAGCGATTGACGAATGCTACGACAAGGGGCTTCTGGGCAAAGACGCTGCAGGCTCCGGCTGGGACTTCGACGTCTTCCTGCACCACGGGGCAGGGGCCTATATCTGCGGCGAGGAAACCGCCCTGATCGAGAGCCTTGAGGGCAAAAAAGGCATGCCGCGCATGAAGCCGCCGTTCCCGGCGGGCGCGGGGCTTTATGGCTGCCCGACCACCGTGAACAATGTGGAATCCATCGCCGTGGTGCCGACCATCTTGCGGCGCGGGGCGGAGTGGTTTGCGGGCTTTGGCCGTCAGAACAACGCGGGCACCAAGCTTTTTGCGATCTCCGGCCACGTCAACAACCCCTGCGTTGTTGAGGAAGCGATGAGCATTTCCTTTGAGGAACTCATCGACAAACACTGCGGCGGCATTCGCGGCGGCTGGGACAACCTTCTGGCGGTGATCCCCGGCGGTTCTTCCGTGCCCTGTGTGCGCGGCGAGAAGATGCGCGACGCGATCATGGATTTTGATTACCTGCGCGGCGAGCTGGGCTCCGGCCTTGGCACCGCGGCGGTGATCGTGATGGACAAACAGACCGACATCGTAAAGGCGATCTGGCGTCTGTCCAAATTCTACAAACACGAGAGCTGCGGCCAGTGTACCCCGTGCCGTGAGGGTACCGGCTGGATGATGCGCGTCATGGATCGTCTGGTCCGGGGCGAAGCGGAACTCGAAGAAATTGACATGCTCTGGGATGTCACGAAACAAGTTGAAGGCCACACCATCTGTGCATTGGGTGATGCAGCTGCCTGGCCCATTCAGGGTCTCATTCGCAACTTCCGCGAAGAAATCGAAGACCGCATCAAGGCTCAGAAAACGGGTCGCGTCGGCGTGATGGCAGCGGAATAACCTGAAGAGATGATGATGACTTCACGTATGACTTTGACGCTGATACTGGCGGCCTCGGTGGGGCTTGCGGCCTGTGGAGGCAAGACCCGCGAGGAAAAGCGCATGCGGTTTGACGGCATCGCGTTCCGCACCAGTGCCAAAGCGATCAACAAGAGAGAGACCCTCGCCGATTTCCGCATCGAGGTGCGTGATGCGCTGCAATCCCAGCGGGGGGCGCTGGCGGCTGCCGATCACCAGGCCAAACGCTATTGCATCGTGAACTTCGGCACCTCGCGGTTTGATTGGACCAACATCGCGCTGGACGCCGAGGGCAACTACAATATCCAGCTCGACAAGGGCGATGCGGTCTATACGGGACGTTGCGAGTCTTGATGCGCAGGTCGGCATATCATGGCCGGTCCGGCGGGGTGCTATTGTATAACAGCGCGTCTCACTCCTGTGGTTCAGACAGAACCACACAGGAGTCTGACATGTCTGAATCAATTGCCATTTCCCCGGCACGCACCGCCGTGATGGCCACCTCTCTGGCGGCTTTGGCGGCCCTGCTTCTGGCCTTTGGTGCCAACGCGGGCGAGGCCAGGCCGTCGTTGCGCGATGTGCAGGAAATCGAGGATCCGCTGTTTGCCGTGGCCGTGGCCAGCGAAGTGGCCGATCAATGTGATCGCCTCGCGCCGCGCACGCTCAAAGGGCTGAACCAGCTCTATCAGATCCGCAGCCGCGCCAATGCGCTTGGCTACAGCGACGCTGAAATCAAGTCCTACATCAAGTCGGACCAGGAAAAATCCCGGATGCGCGCCAAGGGCGAGCGCCTGCTGCGGCAGGAAGGGGTCAAACTGGACCAGCCAGAAACATTCTGCGCCTACGGGCTGGCGGAAATCGAGAAAAACAGCGCGATCGGCGTGTTACTGAGGGCGAAATAGACCATGTCTGACCTCCGCAAGATCAACATTGACGGAACCGAGATCGAAGTCGACGGGGCGATGACCCTGATCCAGGCCTGCGAGCAGGCCGGGATCGAGATCCCGCGCTTCTGCTACCACGAGCGTCTCTCGATTGCGGGCAACTGTCGTATGTGCCTTGTGGAGGTCGTCGGCGGCCCGCCCAAGCCCGCTGCCTCCTGCGCGATGCAGGTGCGTGATCTGCGCCCCGGTCCCGAGGGCCAGGCGCCGCAGGTGAAGACCAATTCACCGATGGTGAAAAAGGCGCGCGAAGGGGTGATGGAGTTTCTCCTGATCAACCACCCGCTGGATTGCCCGATCTGCGATCAGGGCGGCGAATGCGACCTGCAAGATCAGGCGATGGCCTACGGCGTTGATTTCTCGCGCTTCCGTGAACCCAAGCGCGCGGTGGACGATCTGAACCTCGGCCCGCTTGTGGGCACCGCAATGACCCGCTGCATCTCCTGCACCCGTTGCGTGCGCTTCACCACCGAGGTCGCAGGCATTTCGCAGATGGGGCAGACCGGACGCGGCGAGGATGCGGAGATCACCTCCTATCTGAACGAGACGCTGGATTCGAACCTTCAGGGCAACATCATTGACCTATGCCCGGTCGGTGCGCTGACCTCGAAACCCTATGCGTTTACCGCGCGTCCGTGGGAGCTCACCAAGACCGAGACCATCGACGTGATGGACGCGCTGGGATCGAACATCCGCGTGGACACCAAGGGCCGCGAAGTGATGCGTATCCTGCCGCGCAACCATGATGGCGTGAACGAAGAATGGATCTCCGATAAGACCCGTTTTGTCTGGGATGGCCTGCGTCGCCAACGTCTGGACCGCCCCTATGTGCGTGTGGATGGCAAGCTGAAGCCCGCCACATGGCCCGAGGCGCTGGAGGCTGTCGCCACCGCGATGAAGGGCAAGAAAGTCGCAGGCCTGATCGGTGACCTGGTTCCGGTTGAGGCCGCCTATGCGCTGAAGAACCTGATCGAGAGCCTTGAGGGCAAGGTCGAATGCCGCACCGATAATGCGCGCCTGCCCATCGGCAACCGCGCGGGCTATGTCGGCACCGCCACCATCGAGGATATCGACACCGCCAAGGACATCATCCTGATTGGCACCAACCCGCGCGACGAGGCGCCGGTGCTGAATGCCCGCATCCGCAAGGCGTGGCTCAAGGGGGCCAATGTGAAACTGGTCGGCCCGGCCGCTGATCTGACCTATGATCACGATCATGTGGGAACGGATCGCGCCGCGCTTGACGGGCTGACAGCCCCGGAAGACGCGATCGTCATCGTGGGGCAGGGCGCGCTGCGCGAAGCCGACGGTCTCGCGGTTCTCGCCAAGGCGCAATCTCTGGGCAAGCTCTTGGTCCTGCACAGCGCCGCCGCTCGTGTGGGCGCCATGGACGTCGGGGCCGTCACCGAGGGTGGCATGGCGGCTGCAATCGACGGTGCAGAGGTGATCTACAACCTCGGGGCCGATGAGGTCGAAATCGATGCAGGTGCATTTGTGATCTATCAGGGCAGCCACGGCGACCGTGGCGCGCACCGCGCCGATGTGATCCTGCCGGGTGCGGCCTATACCGAGGAAAACGGCCTGTTCGTGAACACCGAAGGCCGTCCGCAGCTTGCCATGCGTGCAGGTTTTGCTCCGGGTGAGGCCAAGGAAAACTGGGCCATCCTGCGGGCGCTGTCGGCGGAACTCGATGCTAAACTGCCCTATGACAGCCTCGCGCAACTGCGCAAGGCGCTGATCAAGGACGTCCCGCATCTGGCCAAGGTGGATCGCGTTGTTGCCAATGAAGGCGAGGCGCTGCCGGTTGAAAAACTCGGCAAGGCGGATTTCCTGCCTGCGGTCAAAGACTTCTACCTGACCAACCCGATTGCGCGCGCATCGCAGCTGATGGCAGAGCTCTCCGCTCAGGCCAAGGCGCGCCGCGACACGGCGATTGCGGCAGAGTGATCCGGGCGGCGCTCATATCGCTCGCGGGGCTTGCCCTCATGGCCTGCACGGATGTGTCGGGCGATGAGGTGAGCCGCGCCGCGCCCGATTATCTGGGCGTGGACACCAGCCTCCTCGATGGGGATCTGGTGCAGTTCCATGTCACCATGGACCGGGTCGGGGCGCTTGAGGATCTGAACGACTATGCCGATTGCGCGGCAGCACAATATGCGCTGATCCGGGGATACGGCTTTGCGCGTCATGTGCGCACAAAAACGAAACAAGAGGCTGGTATTTGGAAGGCCGATGCGGTCTACACCATCTCGCCAGCCTTACCGCGCGGTTTGCGCACGCTCGACGCCGAAGTCGTGGTGCAGGACTGCAAGGCAAACGGAATACCTACGGTGTGAGGACCCATGGCTGAATTCTTTAACACCCCAGGCGGCATTGCTGTCATCATCCTGGCGCAGACCCTGGCGGTTGTCGCCTTTGTGATGATCTCGCTTCTGTTCCTTGTCTACGGCGACCGCAAAATCTGGGCGGCTGTCCAAATGCGGCGCGGTCCCAATGTGGTGGGCGTCTATGGCCTGTTGCAGACCGTCGCGGATGCGCTGAAATACGTGGTCAAGGAGGTGGTCATCCCGGCCGGCTCTGACCGGACTGTGTTTATCATGGCGCCGCTCACCTCCTTTGTGTTGGCGATGATCGCCTGGGCGGTGATCCCGTTCAACGACACATGGGTGCTCTCGGACATCAATGTCGCCATCCTCTATGTGTTCGCGGTCTCTTCGCTTGAGGTCTACGGCGTCATCATGGGCGGCTGGGCGTCGAACTCCAAATACCCGTTCCTTGGCTCCTTGCGCTCTGCGGCGCAGATGATCTCCTATGAGGTCTCCATCGGTCTCATCATCATTGGTGTGATCCTGTCGACAGGCAGCATGAACTTTGGCGATATCGTGCGGGCACAGGACGGCAATGCAGGCCTGTTCAACTGGTACTGGCTGCCGCATTTCCCGATGGTGTTCCTGTTCTTCATTTCCTGCCTTGCGGAAACCAACCGCCCACCGTTCGACCTGCCCGAAGCGGAGTCCGAACTGGTGGCAGGCTATCAGGTGGAATACTCCTCGACGCCGTTCCTGTTGTTCATGGCCGGTGAATATATCGCCATCTTCCTGATGTGCGCGCTCACTTCGCTGCTGTTCTTCGGCGGCTGGCTGTCGCCGGTGCCGTTCCTGCCGGACAGCCCGCTGTGGATGATCGCAAAGATGGCGTTCTTCTTCTTCCTCTTTGCCATGGTCAAGGCCATCACCCCGCGTTACCGCTACGACCAGCTGATGCGTCTGGGCTGGAAAGTTTTCCTGCCGTTCAGCCTGGTCTGGGTGGTCTTTGTGGCCTTTGCCGCACGTTTCGATTGGTTCTGGGGGGCGTTCGCCCGCTGGAGCACAGGAGGCTGATATGACCCAGATCGATTACACCCGCGCCGCCAAATACTTCCTGCTGCAAGACGTGTGGCAGGGGTTCAAACTAGGGCTGAAGTATTTCTTCGCCCCCAAGGCGACCCTGAACTACCCGCATGAAAAAGGCCCGCTCAGCCCGCGTTTTCGCGGTGAGCACGCCCTGCGCCGTTATCCCAACGGCGAGGAACGCTGCATTGCCTGCAAACTCTGCGAGGCGATCTGCCCGGCGCAGGCCATCACCATCGATGCCGAACCGCGCGAGGACGGTAGCCGCCGCACCACGCGCTACGACATCGACATGACCAAATGCATCTACTGCGGTTTCTGTCAGGAAGCCTGCCCGGTGGACGCCATTGTCGAGGGGCCGAATTTTGAATTCGCCACCGAGACCCGCGAGGAGCTGTTCTACGACAAGGACAAGCTGCTGGCCAATGGCGAGCGCTGGGAAGCCGAGATTGCCCGCAACCTTGAGCTGGACGCGCCGTACAGATGAGTGAGACGCCAAAAAACCCTTTCGAGGCCATGATGGCCCAGGCGCAGGAGATGGCGAAGGCCCTCAATCCTGCGCTTGAGAGTTTCTCTCCCAAAGGGTTTGAGGCGCTCTGGCCCACCATGCCCAAAGAGGTCATGGAGATGATGTTCGGCAACACCGTCAACAAAGACGGGCTTGATGCCAAAACCCGGCTGCTGCTGACGCTGGCGGGGTTGACCATGCAGGGCGCGCAGGCCGATACGGCCGTGCGCCAGACCGTGCGCCACGCTCTTGCGGCGGGCGCGAAGAAACAAGAGATCGTTGAAACGATCGGACAGATGTCGGTCTTTGCCGGCATTCCGGCCATGACCCGCGCGATGGATTTGGCGCAGGAGGTCATGGACGACAAAGGGGACGATGAGACATGAGCGTGTTTGCCTTTTACCTCTTCGCCATCAGCGCCATCACCGGCGGGCTGTTCACTGTGATCAGCCGTCAGCCAGTGCATTCGGTGCTGTGGCTGATTCTGGCTTTTATTTCCTCGGCCGGGCTGTTTGTGCTGCTGGGGGCGGAATTCGTCGCCATGTTGCTGGTGATCGTCTACGTGGGCGCGGTCGCGGTGCTGTTCCTCTTTGTGGTGATGATGCTCGACGTCGACTTTGCCGAGCTCAAGGCCGAAATGGCCCGCTACATGCCGCTGGCACTGCTGATCGGGCTGGTGATCCTGATGCAGTTCGTGATCGCCTATGGCTCCTGGGAGAGTGCGCATGACGTGGCGCAGAACCTGAGCCAGCCGATCCCTGTTGATCGGCACAACACCGAGGCGCTTGGCCTCATTATCTACGACCAATATTTCCTTCTGTTCCAGCTAGCGGGTCTGATCCTTCTGGTGGCCATGATCGGTGCCATCGTTCTGACCCTGCGCCACCGCCAGGATGTGAAGCGTCAGGACGTGCTCGCCCAGATGTATCGCGATCCGGCCAAGGCAATGGAGCTCAAGGACATCAAACCGGGGCAGGGGCTTTGATCAATGATCGGACTTGAACATCATCTCACCGTCGCGGCGACGCTGTTCGTTATCGGCATTTTCGGGCTCTTCCTGAACCGCAAGAACGTGATCATCCTTTTGATGAGCATCGAACTCATGCTGCTGGCCGTGAACATCAACCTCGTCGCCTTCTCGTCGTTCCTTGGCGATCTGGTGGGGCAGGTGTTCACGCTGTTCGTGCTGACCGTCGCCGCCGCTGAGGCCGCGATTGGCCTTGCGATCCTCGTCTGCTTCTTCCGGAACCGCGGCACCATCGCTGTCGAAGACATCAACGTGATGAAGGGCTAATCCAGATGGAAACCATTCTCCTCTTTGCCCCGCTGGTGGGGGCGGTGATCTGCGGCTTTGGCCATAAGATCATCGGCGAAAAAGCCGCCATGTGGACCGCCACCGGCCTGTTGTTCCTCACGGCGCTGTTGTCGTGGATCACATTCCTGACCTTTGACGGCGAAACCCGCATCATCGAGATTTTCCGCTGGATCGAGAGCGGCAGCCTGTCGACCTCCTGGTCGATCCGACTGGACCGGTTGACCGCGATCATGTTGATCGTGATCTCTACGGTGTCGGCGCTCGTGCATCTTTATTCCTTCGGCTACATGGATCACGACCCGCAGTACAAAGAGGGCGAGAGCTACAAGCCGCGCTTCTTTGCCTATCTGTCGTTCTTCACCTTCGCCATGTTGATGCTGGTGACCTCCGACAACCTGGTGCAGATGTTCTTCGGCTGGGAAGGCGTGGGCGTTGCCTCCTACCTGTTGATCGGGTTTTACTACCGCAAGCCCTCTGCCGGGGCGGCGGCGATGAAGGCCTTCATCGTCAATCGTGTGGGCGACTTTGGCTTCTCGCTCGGGATCTTTGCGCTGTTTTTCCTGACGGACAGCATCAACCTTGGCACCATCTTTGCCGAGACGCCGGATCTGGCGGAAACCACCGTGTCGTTCCTCTGGACCGACTGGAACGCGGCCAACCTGATTGCCTTCCTGCTGTTTGTCGGTGCGATGGGGAAATCGGCGCAGCTGATCCTGCACACATGGCTGCCGGACGCGATGGAAGGGCCGACCCCGGTGTCGGCACTCATTCACGCCGCAACCATGGTGACGGCGGGTGTGTTCCTTGTGTGCCGCATGTCGCCCTTGATGGAGGTTGCGCCCGAAGCGACGACCTTTATCACCGTTCTCGGTGCCACCACCGCGTTCTTTGCCGCGACCGTGGGTCTGGTTCAGACCGACATCAAGCGCGTGATTGCCTATTCGACGTGCTCGCAGCTGGGCTACATGTTCGTGGCCGCGGGCGTCGGCATGTATTCGGCGGCGATGTTCCACCTGTTCACCCACGCGTTCTTCAAGGCGATGCTGTTCTTGGGCGCGGGCTCCGTCATTCACGCGATGCACCACGAACAGGACATGATGAACTACGGCGGCCTGCGCAAAAAGATCCCCTATACCTTCTGGGCGATGATGATCGGCACGCTGGCCATCACTGGCGTTGGCATTCCGCTCACCCACATCGGGTTTGCAGGCTTCCTGTCCAAGGACGCCATTATCGAAAGCGCCTATGCGGGCGGCTCCATGTATGGCTTCTGGATGTTGGTGATCGCAGCGGCGATGACGTCCTTCTACAGCTGGCGCCTGATCTTCCTGACCTTCTACGGCAAACCGCGTGGCGACAAACACACCCATGATCACGCGCATGAAAGCCCGATGGTCATGCTGATCCCGCTGGGCGTTCTGGCGCTGGGGGCGGTGTTTGCCGGTATGCTCTGGTACAACTCCTTCTTTGGTCACGCCGACAAGGTGGGCAAATTCTACGGCATCCCGGTGGCCGAGGCAGCTGCGCACGGCGATGCCGCCTCCCACGGCGACGATCATGCAAGTGACTCGCATGCCGCAGAAGAGGACCACGGTTCGGCGGATCACGGGACGGATACCACCCATGGCGCCGAGGGCGAACATCACTATGCCTTTGTCGGCAAGCCGGGTGAGGGCGCGCTGTATATGGCACCGGACAACCATGTTCTGGATGACGCCCATGCCGCGCCCAAATGGGTGAAGGTCTCCCCCTTCATTGCCATGCTCCTGGGCCTTGGTCTGGCGGTCCTGTTCTACATCGTGAACCCGGAGCTGCCCAAACGCCTCGCGCAGCAGCAGCGTCCGCTTTACCTGTTCCTCAAGAACAAGTGGTACTTTGACGAGCTTTATAACGTGGTCTTTGTCAAACCGGCGCTGGCGCTTGGCCGCTTCTTCTGGAAGAAGGGCGACGGCAAGACCATTGACGGGTTCCTCAACGGTGTGGCGATGGGCATCGTGCCCTTCTTCACCCGTCTCGCTGGCCGGGCCCAGTCCGGTTACATCTTCACTTACGCCTTCTGGATGGTGCTGGGGATCGCAGCCCTTGTCACCTGGATGTCGATCGGCGGAGGATCGCACTGATGGATCACAATCTCCTTTCCATCGTAACCTTCATTCCTGCGCTGGCGGCGGCGTTTATGGCGCTGCTGATGCGCGGTGACGACGAAGCCGCACGACGCAACGCAAAGATCCTGGCGCTCTTTGCCACCACGATCACCTTTGTGGTGAGCCTGTTCATCTATGCGGGCTTTGACCCGGCCAATCCCGGCTTTCAGTTCGTCGAGGAGCGCGCCTGGATCTTTGGCCTGAAGTACAAGATGGGTGTTGATGGCATCTCGGTGCTGTTTGTGCTGCTGACGACCTTTGTGATGCCGCTGACCATCCTGGCCAGCTGGTCCGTCGCCACCCGGGTCAAGGAATACATGATCGCCTTCCTGGTGCTGGAGACGCTGATGCTCGGCGTGTTCATGGCGCTGGACATGGTGCTCTTCTACCTGTTCTTCGAAGCCGGCCTTATTCCGATGTTCCTGATCATCGGCATCTGGGGCGGCAAGGACCGGATCTACGCCTCGTTCAAGTTCTTCCTCTACACCTTCTTTGGCTCTGTGCTGATGCTGGTGGCGATGGTGGCGATGTATTTCGATGCGGGCACCACCGATATGGTCCGGCTGCTGGCGCATGAGTTCTCCTATGCGGGCTTTGACGTGCTGGGCGTTCACGTGGTGGGCGGCATGCAGACGCTGCTGTTCCTCGCTTTCTTTGCCTCCTTTGCGGTGAAGATGCCGATGTGGCCGGTGCACACATGGCTGCCGGACGCACACGTTCAGGCCCCGACGGCGGGCTCCGTGGTGCTGGCGGCGATCCTGTTGAAGATGGGCGGCTATGGCTTCCTGCGGTTCTCCTTGCCCATGTTCCCGATCGGGGCGGAGGTGATGACCGATGTGGTCCTGTGGATGTCGGCGATCGCGATTGTCTACACCTCGCTGGTGGCGATGGTGCAGGACGACATGAAAAAGCTGATCGCCTATTCCTCGGTCGCCCACATGGGGTTTGTCACCATGGGCATCTTTGCGGCGAACCAGCAGGGTGTGGATGGGGCGATTTTCCAGATGCTCAGCCACGGCTTCATCTCTGCCGCACTCTTCCTCTGCGTAGGGGTCATCTATGACCGCATGCATACCCGCGACATCGACGCCTATGGCGGTCTCGTGATCCGCATGCCTGCCTATGCGCTGGTGTTCATGTTCTTCACCATGGGCAACGTGGGCCTGCCGGGCACCTCTGGTTTCATCGGGGAGTTCCTGACGCTGGTCGGCACCTTCCAGGAGAACACCTGGGTTGCCTTTGTCGCCACCACCGGCGTGATTTTCTCGGCCTGCTATGCGCTCTGGCTCTATCGTCGGGTGGTCTTTGGCGATCTGATCAAGGAGAGCCTCAAGGCCATTCAGGACATGAACGCCCGCGAAAAATGGATCTTTGCGCCGCTCATCGCGATGACGCTGCTGCTTGGTGTCTACCCGTCCGTCGTCACTGATGTGATCGGTCCCTCGACCGAAGCGCTGGTGCAATCCGTCAACACGGCCGTTGCCGACGCGGGGCCCCTCTGGGATGCCGCCGAGGTCGATGTCGCCGCCACCAATTCCCACTAAGGAGCTGATGAGATGCAAGCTGATCTCTCCGTGATCCTGCCCGAGATCATCCTCGCCATCTTTGCGATGGCGGCGCTGCTCGGGGCTGTCTACACCGTCAAGGACAAGCTGGCGCCGATGCTCGTGTGGGTGACCGCCGCGCTGATGGTGGTGCTGGGCATCTGGATCGGAACCTCCGGCTCCGGCTCGACCGAGGCCTTTGGCGGCATGATCGTCAACGACGCCTTCGCGCGCTTTGCCAAGGTTGCGATCCTGTTCTCTGCCGCCGCCGTGATGGTGATGGGGCAGGACTATATGTCCAAACGTGGCATGCTGCGGTTTGAATACCCGATCCTGATCGCGCTTTCTGCCATCGGCATGATGGTGATGGTCTCCGCAGGCGATCTGATGGCGCTTTACATGGGGCTGGAGCTGCAATCGCTGGCGCTTTATGTGGTGGCCGCCCTGCGCCGCGACAGCGTCAAATCCACCGAGGCGGGCCTGAAGTATTTCGTGCTTGGCGCGCTCTCCTCCGGTCTGCTGCTCTATGGCGCGTCGCTGGTCTATGGCTTTGCGGGCACCACCAAATTTGCCGGCATCATCGAGGTCGCCCAGCACGGCGAGGTCTCCATCGGCCTGTTGTTCGGGATCGTCTTCCTGATCTCCGGCATGGCGTTCAAGGTCTCTGCGGTGCCGTTCCACATGTGGACGCCGGACGTCTACGAGGGCGCGCCGACCCCGGTCACCGCCTTCTTTGCCTCCGCACCCAAAGTGGCCGCGATGGGTCTCTTTGCCCGCGTGTTGCATGATGCCTTTGGCTACGCGATCGAGGACTGGAGCCAGGTCATCGCGCTGTTGTCAGTGCTGTCGATGTTCCTCGGCGCGGTCGCGGCCATTGGCCAGACCGACCTCAAACGCCTGATGGCCTATTCGTCGATTGCCCATATGGGTTATGCGCTGATCGGTCTGGCGGCGGGCACTGCGCTGGGTGTGCAGGCGCTGCTGATCTACATGTCGATCTATGTGGCGATGAATATCGGCACCTTTGCCTTCATCATGATGCTGCACCGTGACGGCAAACCCGTCACCGACATCGCCGCGCTGAACCAATACGCCAAACGAGAGCCGGGCCGCGCGCTTGGGATGCTGGTGCTGTTGTTCTCGCTTGCAGGCGTGCCGCCGATGCTGGGCTTCTTTGGCAAGTTCTTCGTGCTGCGCGCCGCGGTCGAGGCGGACATGGCATGGCTTGCGATTGCCGGTGTGATCGCCTCGGTGATCGGGGCCTACTACTACCTGCGCATTGTGTTCTTCATGTACTTCGGCTCTGAGGGCGATGACGTGGAAACCTCCCGCTCGCCGGTGCTGCTGGCCTTCTTTACGGTTGGTGCCGCGCTGATGCTGGTGGGGGTTATCACCACCTTCGGGCTGGAAGGTGCTGCGGCCTCTGCGGCGGCCATGCTGGTCAACTGATGAGTGCAGGCAATAATTCGTCAAAAGGCCCGGTCCGGAGCGACCGGGCCTTTTGCCTTTTGTCAAACCGGGTGCTAAAGGGGCGCGCATGACAGATTGGCCTATCGGATACGGGCGCCGTGTGCTGGCAGAAGTCGACAGCACCTTAGACGAGGCCGCCCGCCTTGCGCCCAGCCTTACCGGGCCGGAGTGGATACTCGCCCTGCGCCAGACCAAAGGCCGCGGACGACGCGGACGCGCGTGGACCGATCCCAAGGGCAACTTTGCAGGCACGCTGGTCTATCGCCCCAAGGGCACGCCCGACCAGATCGCCCTGCGCAGCTTTATCGCCGCTCTTGCGCTCTATGACGCCGTGGAGACCGTGACTGGCCGCACCAGCGGACTTGCGCTCAAATGGCCCAATGATGTGCTGCTCAATGGCGGCAAGCTTGCGGGCATCCTCCTTGAAAGCGCAGGCGTCAAATCCGGTGTCGATCATCTTTCTATCGGGATTGGCGTCAATCTGGCCGAAACCCCGATGAAAGAATGGCTGGAACCCGGCGCAGTGTGGCCGGTGTCTCTCCAGTCGGAAACCGGCGTGCGCGTTGACCCGGAGACGTTTCTGTCGGCGCTTGCCCTTGCATTTGCCCGCCATGAGGACCAGTTCACCACCTACGGCTTTGCGCCCATCCGCGAACTGTGGCTGTCACGCGCGGCCAAGCTGGGTGAGGTGATCACCGCCCGCACCGCGCGCGAGGAAACCTCGGGCACCTTTGAAACCATCGACGACGCGGGCAACCTCGTTCTCAAGACCGCAAAGGGGACCGTCACCATCCCCGCCGCGGATATCTTTTTCTGACGGAGGCGGGGCACATGCTTCTCGCGGTTGATTGCGGCAACACCAACACTGTCTTTGCACTCTGGGATGGCGATCAGATGATCGGCCATTGGCGCACCTCGACCGAATGGCAGCGCACCGCAGATCAGTATTACGTCTGGCTCTCCACCCTGATGAACCTGCAAGGCATCAAGGCGCAAATCACTGATATGATTATCTCGTCGACTGTGCCGCGCGTGGTTTTCAACCTGCGTGTGCTCTCGGACCGGTATTTCAAGACCCGCCCGCTGGTGGTGGGCAAACCCGAATGCGCGCTCCCGGTGGATGTGCGCGTCGACGAAGGCACCACCGTCGGCCCCGACCGTCTGGTCAATACGGTCGCCGGGTATCACAAATACGGCGGCGATCTGATCGTCGTTGATTTCGGAACCGCAACCACATTCGACGTGGTGGCCGTGGACGGCGCCTATGTGGGCGGCGTCATCGCGCCGGGGGTGAACCTCAGCCTTGAGGCGCTGCACCATGCTGCCGCCGCGCTGCCCCATGTCGACATCTCGAAACCACAAAATGTCATCGGCACCAACACGGTCGCCTGTATGCAATCCGGCGTGTTCTGGGGCTATGTCGGCCTCGTGCGCGAGATCTGCGATCGCATCAAGGCCGAATCCGGCGTGCCGATGACAGTCATATCAACCGGCGGGCTGGCGCCGCTCTTCCAGCAGACAGCAGATCTATTTGACGCATACGAGGATGACCTGACCATGCAAGGTCTGCGGCGCATCCACGAACATAATAAGGATATCGGTACTCACGCATGAGCAGTGAACGTTTAATCTATTTGCCCCTCGGCGGGGCAGGTGAAATCGGCATGAACGCCTACGTCTATGGCTATGGCACGCCGGGCAAGGAACGCCTGATCCTGGTGGATCTGGGCGTGGCCTTTCCAGACATGGACACCACACCCGGCGTGGATCTGATCATGCCCGACATCAGCTGGCTGGCGGAACGCGCCGATCAGCTGGAGGGGATTTTCATCACCCACGCCCACGAGGACCACATCGGCGCGGTGGCGCATCTCTATAGCCGCCTCAATGTGCCGGTCTATGCGCGCGCCTTTACCGCCAATATCGCCCGTCGCAAGATGGAAGAGCAGGGCCATGACCCCGACGCCGTGGTGACGATCTCGCCCTGGCCCGAAGTGACCAAGCTCGGCCCCTTCACCATCGGCGCGGTGCCCATTTCGCACTCGATCCCGGAATCGGGCGGTCTGGTGATCGACAGCCCCGCAGGCCGGGTGATCCATACCGGTGATTTCAAACTGGACGCCAACCCCATCGTCGGCGAAGCCTTTGATCCCGACCTCTGGGCCGAGATTTCCAAGGATGGCGTGCAGGCGCTGGTGTGCGATTCCACCAATGTGTTTTCACCGCATGCGGGCCGCTCCGAGAGCGATCTGGGCGACAACATCACCAAGCTGATCGCAGAGGCCTCCGGCATGGTGGCGGCGACCACCTTTGCCTCGAATGTTGCGCGCGTCAAAACGCTGGCGCAAGCGGGCGAACGGGCAGGGCGCTCCATTGTGCTGTTGGGCCGTGCCATGCGCCGGATGATCGAAGCCTCGATCGAAACCGGGGTGCTGAGCGATTTTCCCAAAGTGGTGCAACCCGAGGAAGCGGCTGATATTCCGCGCGAAAACCTGATGCTGATCACCACCGGATCGCAGGGCGAACGCCGCGCCGCCTCCGCGCAGCTGGCCCGTGGCAAGTATCGCGGCATGGAACTCAAGGAAGGCGATCTGTTCCTGTTCTCCTCCAAGACCATTCCCGGCAATGAAAAAGGCGTGATCTGGATCATCAACCAGTTCTCCGAGAAGGGCGTTGATGTGGTGGATGACAGCTCCGGTCTCTACCACGTGTCTGGTCACGCCAACCGCCCCGACCTTGAGCAGATGCATGACATCGTGAAGCCCAAGATCCTGATCCCGATGCACGGCGAACACCGTCATCTGCGCCAGCACGCGCGCCTCGGCGAGGACAAGGGCATCGCCTCTGCCATTGCCGTCAACGGCATGATGATCGACCTCACGGGCGATACGCCCAAGGTTGCTGACTATATCGACACGGGCCGTACCTATCTGGACGGTTCGGTCAAGATCGGCGCCATGGATGGCATCGTGCGCGACCGCATTCGTATGGCGCTTAACGGTCATGTGGTGGTCACGGCCATCCTCGACGAAGAGGACGAACCGCTGGGCGAACCCTGGGTGGACCTCAAGGGCCTTGCCGAGACCGGTCAGTTCAACGCCGCATTGGCCGAGGTCATGGAAGAGGACCTGAACCAGTTCCTGATGCGGGCGGGCAAGAAGACCCTCAAGGATGACGATAAGCTGGAACAGGAACTGAAGCGCATCGCGCGTCAGACTGCCCAGTCCGAGATCGGCAAAAAGCCCGAAGTGACGGTTGTCGTCAGCCGTATGCGCTGATCGGGGAGGAGGGGGCGCTGCCCCCTCGTGCCCCTTCGGGTCACGTCACCCCCGAGGTATTTTTAAAAAGATGAAGGGGGTGCAGGCCTCTGGAACGGAAAACGCCCGGACCGCTCTGGTCCGGGCGTTTTTCGCAAGCGCGCAGGTCGGCACAGGGCCGCAGCCCTGATCAGGCGTGGCGCGGGCGGCTCAGCAGCAGGGCCGGGGCCTTGATCACGCGCTGAAGACCGGCACCGATGGCCAGCAACATGCTGCGGAAGGCTTCGGCACGCATCTTGCGGGCACGCAGTTCGATTTCTTTCAGGTCGTCGCTCAGAAGCGGTGCGGTTGTCATCAAGTCCATAACATCACCTTGGGGGTATCGTGTTGATACCGCCGATGTAGAGGATGTCGGGCCTGATGACATCGCATAGCTCGGCAATCCCGCTATGCCGCTGCTGCAATGCAGCACCGATTGGGCGCGCGTGTGGCCACAAAAAACCGCCCGTGCCTGGGGCAGGGCGGTTTTCCGATAAAGCGATCCGATCAAGGGTCAGCTGGCGCGGCGCTCGTCGAAACTCAGCGCGATGAAGCTGGGCATATGGTCGCCCATGCCCACGACCTTGTCGTCGCGGCGATCATCCTTGCGGCCGCGTCCACGGGACTTGCCGGATTTCTGGCTGTCCTGCTTGTCTGCACGGTCGGATTTGTTTGCTGCCTTGGTGGTCGGCTGTTCAGCCGCCTGTTCGGGCGCGGGTGCAGGCGTCGGTGCGGCGGTCTGGGCCTCCGCAGCGGCCTCGCTGTTGCCACCACGGCTGCGGCTGCGACGGCTGGGTTTGGGCTTGTCGGTGGTCTCGGGCGCATCCGCTGCGTCCTTGGCGGCGGCTTTGCGCGGCGCCGGCTTGACCGGGTTGTCCAGCCGGTTGATCTGCTTCTGGACCAGGCCTTCAACCGCATCCAGCGCCTTCTCGTCGCGCGGGGTGCAGATGGTGATCGCCTTGCCGTCGCGACCCGCGCGCCCGGTGCGGCCGATGCGGTGCACGTAGTCCTCGGCATGGCCGGGCACGTCGAAGTTGAACACATGGCTCACCGACGGGACATCCAGACCGCGTGCGGCCACGTCAGAGGCCACGAGGATCTTCAGCGCGCCATCGCGGAACCCGTCCAGCGTTTTTGTCCGCTGGCTCTGATCCAGATCGCCATGGATCGGCGCCGCGTCATAGCCGTATTTCTTCAGCGATTTGGCGACGATATCCACGTCGGTTTTGCGGTTGCAGAAGATGATGGCGTTCTTGACTGCCTCGCCTTCCTGATTGATCAGCTCGCGCAGAACCCGGCGTTTCTCGCTGCCTTCGCGATCCTTACGGGAGGCTTTGAACATCACCACCGCCTGTTCGATCGTCTCGGAGGTGGTTGCTTGCCGCGCGATCTCCACCCGTTCGGGGCCGGAGAGGAACGTATTGGTGATGCGCTCGATCTCCGGCGCCATGGTGGCGGAGAAGAACAGCGTCTGGCGGGTGAAGGGCGTCAGCGAGAAGATGCGTTCGATATCGGGAATAAAGCCCATATCGAGCATCCGGTCGGCCTCATCCACCACCATGATCTCGATGCCGGTCAAGAGCAGCTTGCCGCGCTCGAAATGGTCCAGAAGGCGGCCCGGTGTGGCGATCAGCACGTCAACGCCGCGGTCGATGGCTGCATCCTGCTCCTTGAAGGAGACGCCGCCGATCAACAGGGCCTTGGTCAGCTTGACGTGTTTGGCGTAGGTGTCGAAGTTTTCCGCCACCTGTGCGGCCAATTCGCGCGTCGGGCAGAGCACCAGCGAGCGCGGCATCCGCGCCCGGGCGCGGCCACGGGCAAGGCGGGTGATCATCGGCAGGGTGAAAGAGGCGGTCTTGCCGGTGCCGGTCTGAGCGATCCCGAGGACATCGCGTCCTTCCAGGGCGGCGGGAATCGCGCCTGCCTGGATCGGGGTCGGGCTTTCATATCCTGCTTCCTCAATGGCTTTGAGGACCTTCGGATTAAGGTTCAGATCGGTGAATTTTGTCATATGCGTCCGTTTTTGCGGACACTGACCTGGCCCGCGCGTGTGTCTCTATGCCGGTATCAGTCGGACGCCTGAACAGACAGGAGTCCCCGGTTGAGGCGGCACATAGCAAAATTGCATGATATGGTCAAATGATCGCGAATTTCCGCCGAGAATTCGCCGGAGGTTCTGGGCATTTGCAGTATTTTGGGAACAGTTCAGCGGAAGTCGCGGAAATGTTTCTGCCGCGCCTGCGTTGGGTCCAGCGGGCGGGTGCGCAACAGGCCCTCCGCCTGAAGCCGCCGGCGCAATTCGGGACCATCGGCGCAGACCTCGTCAAAAAAGGCCCGCAGCCCAGATTCGCCCTGTTCGGCCTCGAGCGCGGACAGCACCTCGTGCAGCGTGACACCGCCTGCCGCGCGCGGTTTCGCCGGGCGCAGATCTGATCGGTAGGATCCTTTTTGCAGGCGGTAGCGGTAGTGGTGCAGCCAATGATCCCAGTCGGTCGCATGCCGGTGACACAGGTCGACCGCGTCCAGTTCCGCCTGGGCGGGATTCTCCGCCCCGCCGACAAAGACGTTATGGATGCGCAGATCGACGTCGTCGAGGCCGGTGCGCACGAACAACTTGCCCTGCACGTGACTGATGAACCCGCCCTTCAGGTAGCTGCCGAACCGGGGATAGAGACGGGTGCCCGTCGCCTCGGCGTCCTTACCGGCAGGGAGGCGCGCCTTGTAGTGATCCGCACTGCCGGCCAGCAGTTCCAAGGGGCGCACGCGGGCGCAGAGCGTGTCGGGCGCGAGGCCTGCCAGATGCGCCGAGATTGGCGTGTCCGACCAGAGGAATTCATCCACGTCGATGTGGATCAGCCAATCCAGGTCGCGGGCCTGACGGCGATAGGCGCGGGTGGCGTTCAGGCTCTGACGGACCTGATGTTTCTGTGGCACCCGGCCCCGGCGTTTTTGCCAATGGGCCTCGGTGGTCTCGATCACCCGGATACGCGGATGCGCCTTGAGATGCGGCAGGGCCGCGGGGCAGGGCGCATCCAGATAGAGAAACAGCCGGTGGGCCCCCTGTTCAAGGTGCCAGGCGGCAAAGTTCAGGATCGCGCGTGCCTCGGCTTTGAGGGTGGCAACGAGGCCCCATTCTCCCGTAGTTGCGGGATCTTTCATCTGTCCACCTGCCTGCATGATTGAAAACGGGCACCCGGTGAGGGGTGCCCGCGTTTCAGACCATCATTTCCTTGGTGGAGGAGAGTTTCAAGTCGGGATAATCCCGTTCCACCCTATCGATGTCCCACTGAAGACGCGTCAGATAGACGATGTCGCCATCGTTATCATGGGCGATGTGCTGTTTGTTGGCGTTGGTGAATTTGTCCACCGCCGCCTTGTCGCCATGCACCCAGCGTGCCGAGGTGAACTGGCTGGCCTCAAAACGCACCGGCAGGCCGTATTCCATCTCGATCCGGCTGGCGAGCACTTCGAACTGCAACTGGCCGACGACGCCGACGATAAAGCCCGAGCCGATCGAGGGTTTGAACACCTTGGCGGCCCCTTCTTCGGCGAATTGCATCAGCGCTTTTTCCAGATGCTTGGCTTTCATCGGGTCGCCCGCCCGCACGCCTTGCAGCAGTTCCGGCGCAAAGGACGGAATGCCGGTGACGCGCAAGGCCTCGCCCTCGGTCAGCGTGTCGCCGATGCGCAGCTGGCCGTGGTTGGGGATGCCGATGATGTCACCGCCCCAGGCCTCTTCGGCAAGCTCGCGGTCGGAGGCGAGGAACAGCACCGGGTTGGAGATCGCCATCGGTTTCTTGGTGCGCACATGGGTCAGCTTCATGCCGCGCTTGAAATGGCCGGAGGCCAGTCGAACAAAGGCGACGCGGTCGCGGTGCTTGGGGTCCATATTGGCCTGCACCTTGAAGACAAAGCCCGCGACTTTTTTCTCTTCGGGGGCGATCTGGCGGGGCTCGGCGGACTGGACCTGCGGCAAGGGGCCGTAGGCGCCGATGCCGTCCATCAGCTCGCGCACGCCAAAGGAGTTGATCGCAGAGCCGAACCAGATCGGGGTCATATGCCCCTCAAGCACCGCTTGCGGGTCGAGTGCGGGCAGCAGCTCGCGCGCCATTTCGACCTCTTCGAGCAGCTTTTCCAAGAGGTGTTCGGGCACGTGTTCGGCCAGTTTGGGATCATCAAGGCCGTTGATGGAGATGCTCTCGGCAACCTTATTGCGGTCGGCGCGGTCCATCAGCTCCAGCCGGTCACGCAAGAGGTCATAACAGCCGATGAAATCGCGCCCCACACCGATGGGCCAGCTGGCCGGGGTGACGTCGATGGCGAGGTTCTCCTGAATCTCGTCAATGATTTCAAAGGTGTCGCGGCTTTCGCGGTCCATCTTGTTACAGAAGGTCAGGATCGGCAGGTCGCGCAGACGGCAAACCTCAAAAAGCTTCTGGGTCTGGCTCTCCACGCCCTTGGCACCGTCGATCACCATGACGGCTGCATCCACCGCCGTAAGCGTGCGGTAGGTGTCCTCGGAAAAATCCGAGTGGCCGGGGGTGTCGACGAGATTGTAGCGGAAATTGCCGTAATCAAAGGACATCGCGGAGGCCGAGACGGAGATGCCGCGGTCTTTTTCCATCTGCATGAAGTCAGAGCGCGTGCGCCGCGCTTCGCCCTTGGCGCGCACCTGTCCGGCCATCTGGATGGCGCCACCATAGAGGAGGAACTTCTCGGTCAGTGTGGTCTTGCCCGCATCCGGGTGCGAGATGATCGCAAAGGTGCGGCGCCGCGCGATTTCCGGCGGCAGATCGGGGCGGTTATGAGCGGTGTCCAACATGGGGCTGGCCTTAGCCAGAAAGCGGGTGGGAGGCAAGGAAAAGCGGTGTCTGTGCCATGATCGGAGGGGACGCAGGACCGGGGGCGCTCCCGCCCATCCGTCGGTGCGCCCCATACGGGGCACCCCGCGTCCGGTTGGGCCGGGCGCCGGGCCATTCGGCCCGGCGAGGCTCACAGCCCCGCACCGGGGCTGTGAGCCATGCCCAACGCCGGACTGGGCGTCTTGTCGTCAGACGAGACACCAGACCGGAGGCGGGAGGAATTGCGACGCCCCTAAATTTTCGCGGAACAAAATCCTGCGGCGTCACGTTTCCTCTGCGAACGCGAAACAAAACGGAAAGGAATTTCCCATGCCGAAGGATCAAGCCGCCCCGTCCACCGAAGACATTGCAACCCAGATGGACGTGCTGCGCTCCGACATTTCCGCGCTCAGCAAATCCGTGTCCGACCTCGCCAAGGATCGCGCAGGCAAGGCGCGGGATGCCGCGCGGGACACTGCACGCGAACAGAGCCAGGCCGTGGCCGATGGCGCAGCCCAGATGACCCGTCAGGCCGAAGACGCGGTGCGCGCGCAGCCCCTGACCGCCACCGCAATTGCGGCCGGGCTGGGCTTTGCCCTGGGGTATCTGAGCAATCGCCGCTGATCCGATGCTGGGTCACATCAAATCAAAGGCCCGGCGTGGCGCGCGCCGGGTCCAGTTCTCCCTGCTGAGCGCGGGGTGTGCCGCGGTTGGTGCCGGGTTTGGCTCTGCCTCGCTCTATGTCGCATTGTTGCAGGCGGGGCAGGGGCACGCGATGGCCGCCTTTGTGCTGACCTGCATCTGGTTCGGCCTGTCAGGGGTATTTCTGCTGCTGAAGGGGATGGTCGGTGACCGGACGTCTGACCGCGAGGATGCCCCGGTCGCAACCGCGCCGCCGGTGGCGCATCCCAATGGTCATGCGGCGACCGCGCCAGGGGTGGCCGATGCGTTTCTTGCTGGCATGAACGAAGGCGCGGGCTTTGCCCGGATGCAGCAGCGGCGCGGTGACTGACCGCGGCCCGCTCGTCCGCGGGCCGGGGCCTGCGTGCCGCGACAGGCGCCGACGTTGCGGGGGCTGAGTGTACGCGCAGCTCCGCTGCCCGTGGGCGCAGATCAGCGCAGCGAGGCCCGCCGCAGCAGGTCCACCGCATCCGGCCGCTCTTCCAGTAGCGGCCGCTTGACGTCCAGCCCATGATCGGCGCGCGCGCCATGGCGTCGCGTGCTGCGCATGCGCCATTGCACGTCTGCCGGCAGGGTCGGCTGCGAGAACGGGTCCACGAGGAGCGACTCCGCCGCGATGCCCTCGGCATAGATGATGTAATGCCGGTCAAACAGGATCTGGAAATAGTCGACAAAGCCGCCATCCTGCACCACCACGGTATCGCCATTGACCAGATCACGGGCGCGCAGCAACAGTTCCAGCCGACCCGCCTGCAGGGCATCGGAGCGCTGATAGACCATCAGCCGATGATCCGGGCTGACCAGCAGGTCGCGCGCGTTGTTCAACGCTCCCTCGCGGATCAGGATCGGCGCCATTTCCCCCACCGCCCGCAGCGTTGTCTGGCCGATCCAGGTGATGGGCTGCGCGCCGCTGTCGCGCGTCAGGATGCGATCACCGGGGCGCAGATCCTCGATGGCGCGCTGCGCGCCGGTGGCCAGCGTGATGCGGGTGCCACGCGCAAAGGCGACGCAGGACATTTGCGCCAGCCGGTGCTGCAGGCCCTGCCGCGTGCCGTTCACCAGACGATAGCCTGTAAACGGGGCCATTGGGGCCTGTGGCAGCAGGTAGATCGCCGCGATCATGCCCTCCGGATCGGTTTCGACGATCAACAGCGCCTCCACCGCAGCGCCGAGCTCTGGCATCAGCGTCACGACGCCATCCAGGAACAAGGGCGCCCCCGGCGTGCCGAGCGCACTGTCGCGATGCACGGAAAACCCGCCATCCAGCTGCGCGCAAATGCCCAGCCGCGCCGGGCTGGCACTGCTGCGCAATTCATAGACATCATCCATCACCAGCTCGTCCAGGATGCTGATCGGATCGCCTGCGTTCACACCGAAACTGGCGCGGAACAGGTCCGCCGGATAGGCCGGCAGCGACTGGATGGAATGGGCGGTGCGGCTCACGTTGATCATGCGTGGTGGTCCAGGCTTTGGGTTTCAGGGGGCGCGGCGCCTCGAACAGGACACCCGATATTGCGCGGCTCTTGGTAAACACTAGGTTCACACTTGGGCGAGAACCGGGCGCTGGCGGGAAAAATTCTGGTCCGGGCGCTCTGTGCCGGCTGGTCAATCCCCTGCGCGGCTGGCAGGGTCTGGCAAACCACACGCATGGGGAGAAGTGTCATGGATCTGGGTATTCGCGGAAAGCGCGCATTGGTATGTGCATCGAGCAAAGGGTTGGGTCTGGGCTGTGCAGAAGCATTGGCAGAGGCCGGTGTCGACCTGGTGATGAATGCCCGTGGTGCCGAGGCACTGGAAGCCTCGGCGCAGGATCTCCGGGATCGGTTTGGCGTTCGCGTGGATACGGCCGCCTGCGATGTGACCGATGAAGGCGCGCGCGCAGAGCTGATCGAACGAGCCAAAGGGGTCGACATCCTGGTGACCAACGCCGGTGGCCCGCCTCCGGGCGTCTGGAGCGATTGGGACCGCGACGATTTCATCACCGCGCTTGACGCCAACATGCTGACGCCGATCGCGCTGATGAAAGCGCTGCTGCCGGAAATGATGGACAAGGGCTGGGGCCGGGTGGTCAATATCACCTCGCAATCCGTCAAGGCGCCGATCGCAGCGTTGGGCCTGTCCAATTCCGCCCGCGCCGGGCTGACCGGCTATGTGGCGGGCACCGCGCGCCAGGTGGCCGGGGCGGGCGTGACGATCAACAATCTGCTGCCGGGGATCCATGCCACCGACCGGGCCGTGTCGCTTGATACCGGGGTGGCGCAGTCCCAGGGGATCAGTCTCGACGAGGCCCGCGACCAACGCGCCGCCACCATCCCGGCGGGGCGCTACGGCACCCGGCAGGAGTTCGGCGCAACCTGCGCCTTCCTTTGTTCGCAGCACGCAGGGTTCATCGTGGGCCAGAATATCCTCCTGGACGGTGGTGCCACCAATATGACGATCTGATCCATGGCTGAGAAATTCTCCTTGAAGGATCAATTGTTCAACCTCCAGAAGACCCGCTACCTCGCTGGTCTGTTTGCGGGCGCGACCTCCGATTTCGACGCTGCGGGATTCGAGGCGTCGGTGATGGCGCGGCTGCTGGATCTGGAGCTGAAGGACCGTATCAACTGGATTGCCGAGCAGCTTGCGGTGCATGTGCCGGGCCCCTTGTCGCAGGTGGCGCCGGTGATCGTGGCGGCCCTGCCGCCGCCGCTTGATCCAAGCTTGCGCGATGACGATTTCGGCGATTTCATCTTTGCCCCGCTGGGCGAATGGGTCACGGCGCTGACCACGCAGGAGGCTGATCTGCCGCTGGCGCTCGACACGCTTGAAGCGCTCACCCAGCGCTTTTCGATGGAGTTTGCCCTGCGCCCCCTGCTGAAACGCTGGCCCGATCCGGTGCTCTCCCGCATGATGCAGTGGACAGATCATGACCATTACCACGTGCGCCGGCTGGCCAGCGAGGGCAGCCGGCCGCGTCTGCCATGGGGGCTGGCGGTGAACCTGCCGCTGGAGGCGCCGCTGCCGATCCTCGACCGGCTGCATCGGGATCCGGCGCGCTTTGTGACCCGATCGGTTGCCAACCACCTCAACGACATTGCCAAGAAGGAGCCGCAGATCGTCATCGACCGGCTGACCGATTGGCAAGGGCAGGGGATGCAGGCGCAGAAAGAGCTGGACTGGATCACCGCACACGCGCTGCGCGGGTTGGTGAAGGCGGGAGATCCACGGGCCTTGCGGCTGTTGGGCTATGACCCGGATCTGGAGCTGACCGCGCGGTTGCAGCTGCCCGCCAGCGTGCGCATCGGCGACAAGCTGGCCCTCGGGGCCGATGTGCAGGGGGCGCGGGGCGCGCGGGTGCTCGTGGATTATGCGCTGACCTTTCAGCGCGCCGGTGGCAAGACCGCCACCAAGGTCTTCAAGTGGAAGACCGGCAGCCTCGGCGCCGACGGGCTCAGCCTGCAGAAATCACATCCGCTGAAGGCGCAGGCCTCCACCTTTACATTGCTGCCGGGGGCGCATCGGGTGACGCTGCTGGTCAATGGGGTGCCGCGGGCCGAAGGCGAGGTGGAGCTCCTTGCCTGACCTGCGCCGGCTTGATATCAGCCCGCGATGCCCCAATGTGCACCCGACACAGGATAGAAGGCCCCGCAATGTCCGAGCAGATGACCCAATCCGCGCTGCCGCCCGCCCAGGCTGACGGCCATGAGGTGACGCCGCGGCTGGAGATCCGCAACCTGCGCCGTTTCTTTGACGGGCGCGCGGTGGTGGATGACGTGTCCCTCCGGGTCCTGCCGGGGCAGGTCACCTGTCTCCTCGGCCCGTCGGGCTGTGGCAAGTCCACAACCCTGCGCATGGTCGCAGGCGTGGAGATGCAGGACGCTGGCGAAATCTATGTCGACGGCAGCCTGATCTGCGACACCGTGTTCCGGGTGCCGCCGGAGCGGCGCGAGATCGGACTGATGTTTCAGGATTTTGCGCTGTTTCCGCATCTGAGCGTCGGGGACAACGTGGCCTTTGGCCTGAAGGGCGCGAAGGAGAAGAAACGCGCCCGCGCCCGCGAGCTGCTGGATCGGGTCTCGCTTGGCCAGTATATCGACGAGTATCCGCATCAGCTGTCTGGCGGCGAACAGCAGCGGGTGGCGCTGGCCCGGGCGCTGGCGCCACGCCCCAAGATCATGCTGATGGATGAGCCCTTCTCCGGGCTCGACAATCGGCTGCGCGACGGTATTCGCGATGAAACGCTGAGCCTGCTGAAAGAGGAGGACACCGCTGTCCTGCTGGTCACCCATGAGCCGGAGGAAGCGATGCGCATGGCCGACGAGATCGCGCTGATGCGCGATGGCCGGATCGTGCAGCAGGGGGCGCCCTACAATGTCTACACCCGCCCGGTGGACAAGGCGGCGGTGGCTTTCTTTTCCGATGTGAACACGCTTCCGGCGCGGGTCAACGGCGCTCTGGCGGATACGCCCTTCGGGCAGTTCCTGGCGCCCGGGGTGCCGGATGGCACGGATGTGGAGATCGTCTTTCGCCCGCAACACATCCGTATCGATTTCGACCGCAACGGTCGCGGACCGGAGGCTACCCACACGCAGGGTGTGCCCGCCCGTGGCGTGGTCCAGCGGGCGCGGTTTCTCGGCAATGAGAGCCTGGTCGAGTTCCGTATGGATTTCGACGGGTCGATCCTGAAGGCGACGGTGCCCAATGTCTTTCTGCCGGCGGTGGGGCGCGCGATGTGGCTGACGGTTCCGCGTGATCGGTGTTTCGTCTTTCCACGGTGATCTTCCTCCGTCATGGTGGCCGCGGAATCGACGGAGGTCGCCATGTTGGAACACTATGAAATCCGCCCGCTGTCGCGGGATGAAATCGACACCGCCGTGGATTGGGCCGCGCGCGAGGGCTGGAACCCGGGCGCCCAGGATGCGGCCTGTTTCGCCGTGCAGGACGGTCAGGGGTTCTGGGGCGGTTTCCTCGACGGCGAGATGATTGCCTGTATTTCGGTCGTGACCTATGGCGCGGCGTTTGCCTTTCTCGGTTTCTATATCGTTGACCCGGTGCACCGGGGGCAGGGCTACGGCTATGCGTTGTGGCAAAAGGCGCTGGAGCATGCCGGTCGGCGCACGGTCGGACTCGACGGGGTGGTGGCGCAGCAGGAGGCCTATCGCCGTTCCGGGTTCGAATTTGCCTGGCGCAATATCCGGTTCGGCGGGGTGCCCAAGGGGCGGCTCAAGGTGTCGGATGCTTTTACGCTGACCTGGCTCGACGGGCTGTCGCCCGAGGTGGCGGGGCTGGATGCGCGGGTGTTTCCCGCGCCGCGGCCGAGTTTCTGGCAGGCCTGGCTCAGCGCGCCGGGGCATGTGAGCATCGCGGTACATGCTGACGGCGAAATGCAGGGGGTCGGCACCCTGCGCCGCTGTCGCACCGGGGCCAAGATCGGCCCGCTGGTGGCCACCCATCGGGCGGCGGCGCTGTCGGTTCTGGCGGGGCTGTTGAAGGACTGGCCGCAGGATCAGGAGATCTTTCTCGACGTGCCCGAGACCAACACCAGCGCGGTAGAGCTGGCGAAATCGCTGGGATTGCAACCGGTGTTCGAGACCGCCCGGATGTATCGCGGCAAGGCGCCCGAGGTGGCACAGGACCTGATCTACGGCGTGACAAGTTTCGAACTGGGGTAAGGGCTACCCGAGGAAGGGGGCGGTTTCCCGGAGATCGGGGACGACCGCCCTTGGGGTAGAAGGCCCGCCGGGGGCGCTCCCGCCCGTTTCCACCGCCGCAGGGCGGCGATCAAAACCGTTGGGCCGGGCGCCGCGCCCCTGACGGGACGCGGCGGGGACCTGCGCCAATGTCAGCGCAGCGCCACCCCCTTGCGCCCGGCCAGATCGGTGAAGAACTGCCACGCCACCCGGCCCGACCGCGCGCCCCGCGTGGCCTGCCATTCGACGGCCTCGGCCCGCAGCGTTTCGGCATCGACCTCGACGCCATAGGCCGCGCAATAGCCCGCGATCATCGCCAGATAGGCGTCCTGATTGCAGGGGTGGAACCCAAGCCAAAGACCAAAACGATCCGAGAGCGAGACCTTCTCCTCCACCGCCTCGGAGGGGTTGATCGCCGAGGAGCGCTCATTCTCGATCATGTCGCGGGGCATCAGGTGACGGCGGTTGGAGGTGGCGTAGAATACCACATTCTCGGGCCGGCCCTCGATGCCGCCGTCCAGCACGGCCTTCAGGCTCTTGTAATGCTGGTCGTCATGGCTGAACGACAGGTCATCGCAGAACAGGATGAACCGGTAGGGCGCGCCGCGCAGATGGTTCAGCAGGCGCGCGACCGAAGGCAGATCCTCCCGTTGCAGCTCCACCAGCTTGAGGTCGGGATGCGTGGCCACCAGGGAGCCATGGATCGCCTTCACCAGCGAGGATTTCCCCATCCCGCGCGCGCCCCACAGCAGCGCATTGTTGGCCGCGTGACCTGCCGCAAACCGGCGGGTGTTGTCCAACAGCGTGTCGCGCGAGCGATCAATCCCCACCAGGAGATCCAGCTCCACCCGGTTGATCTCGGGCACCGGCTCCAGCCGGTCCGGGCCCACATGCCAGACGAACCCCGAAGCCGCCGCAAAATCCGGTGTCGCCAGCGGGGCCGGGGCCATGCGCTCCAGCGCCTCGGCAATGCGGCTGAGTGTGTCGTGATCCAAATCCTGTGCCATCGCTCGGGGTCCTCCTGTGCGTCTCGGGCGTGACAAACCATGTTCCGCCGCACCCGGCAAGAGGCAGCCGCCAGATCCGGCCGCCGCCGGCCTGCCCGGGCCGAGACCAAAAAGGCGCGCCCCGTGGGACGCGCCTTCTGATTGGGTCATTGCAGGGGGCGGAGCTTACTCGCCGTCCAGCTCGTCATCGTAGTAGCCTTCGGCGCGCAGCTGTTCCTCGCGCTTTTTCTCGACACGGGCGACGAGGAAGATCGACACCTCATAAAGCCCGTAGACCACCGTGAAGAGGATGACCTGGGTGATGACATCCGGCGGGGTGACCAGCGCGGCCAGCACCAGAATGGCCACCACCGCATATTTGCGCATGCCGCCCAGCCCCTCGGCACTGACCAGACCGGCCTTGCCCATCAGGGTCAGAAGCACCGGCAACTGGAAGCACAGGCCAAAGGCCATGATGAATTTGAGCGTGATATCAAGGCTCTCGTTCACCTTGCCAAAGAAGGTGATCTTCACCCCTTCCGAGGTTTCCGGCACCACTGCCACATCCACGGGCACTTCGCCGCCGGTGGCCTGCGACAACAGACCGGCAAAGATCGAACTCACGTCCGCAAAGCCCAGAAAGAACTGCATCGCCAGCGGCGTGACCACAAACTGCGCAAAGCTCGCGCCCAGCAGGAACATGAAGGGCGAGGCAATGAGGAACGGCAGAAACGCGCCCTTTTCGCTCTTGTAGAGGCCCGGTGCCACGAACCGCCACAGCTGGAAGCCGATCACCGGGAAGGACAGCGCAAAGCCAAACACCATGGAGATCCGGAACAGCGTGAACAGATATTCCTGCGGCGAGGTATATTGCAGCGTCGGGGAGGGATCGCCCAATTCGCGCAGGGTCTGCTCGATCGGGGCCACCAGGAACTGCAGGATCGGCTCTGCCACCATGAAGGCCAGCACGATGCCGACGGCAAAGGCGATCACCGCCCGGATCAGGCGGCTGCGCAGCTCCGCCAGATGCTCGATCAGCGGCGCTGTGGAATCGTCAAGATCTTCTGTCTGGCTCATGCCTTGGTCTCACTGTCGGAAGACGGCGCGCTGCTGGCTGGTGCAGACAGGGCCGCCTCGGCTTCTTCTGCCTTGGCCATCGCCTCGGCGGCCTCCTTGGCCTTGCGCTCTGCCGCGGCCCGCGCGGTGGCGGCCTGGATCTTCTTGGCGCTTTCGGCCCGTTCTGCGGCCAGCTTGCCGGTCTCGCTGTCGGGGTCGAATTTCGTCGGGTCGATGGAATCGGTCAGGTCACGCGTGGCCTGTTTGACGCTGTCCATCGCCGACCCCATCGGGTTCGTCGCCGTTTTAAAACTCTTCTGGATGTCACTGACGCCCGCCTCATCCGCCGCGTCTTCCATCGCGCGGCTGAATTCGCGGGCCATGCCGCGTGCCTTGCCCACAAACCGGCCCACGTTGCGGAACAACTTGGGCAGATCCTTGGGCCCGACCACGATCAGGGCCACAACGCCAATGACCAGAAGCTCGGTCCAGCCAAGATCGAACATCTAGGGGTTACGCCTTGTCTTTGTCGGCTTCGGGGGTGACGTCCTTGGCCTCTGCGGCGGCGTCGTCTTCCAGTTCCTTGCTGCCCTCGCTGATGCCCTTCTTGAAGGAGGTGATGCCTTTGCCCACTTCGCCCATCAGCGAAGAGATCTTGCCGCGGCCAAAGAGAACCAGAACCACGACAGCGATGAGGAGAATGCCGGGAAGGCCGATGTTGTTCAGCATGGGGTTTGCCTTTCGTTATGCGGGGCGCGGGACCTGGTCCGATGCGCCGAAATACGGTGTCCTGCCTCGAGTGTTAGGCGCTGCATGGGCCGGAGCAAAGCACAGGCTGGCAATCGCGCCCTCTGATCGGCCCCGGATCTGCGATTTTTTCCGCAGGCCCGCACTCAACTGACAGGTTCGTGTCAGTTGCTCTGGTCTAGGACAGGATCATCGAAACCGTCAAGACAAGGATGACGACAGATGACCAAGACCGTGGTGGAAGTGGTAACCTTCAAACTGAACCCGGGCGTCAGCGACGCCGACTATGTGGCCGCAACCCAAAAGACCGAGAGCTTCATCGGCGGCATGCGCGGCTTTGTCGACCGGCGCCTGTCCAAGGGCGAGGACGGCACCTGGATGGACTATGTGATCTGGGCCGATCTGGCGGCCGCGCAGGAGGCCAGCGCCAAGTTTCCGCAAGCCGACTGCACCGCCGACATCATGCGCATGATCGACCAGAGCAGCCTGGTGATGCGGCATGAAACGCAGATGTGGACGATGCAACCGGCGCCTGCCATGGGTTGACCTTGAGGTGCGGCGCAGGTGAAAGATCTCTCCATGCGCCGCACCGACCGCCTTTTCGAGATTATCCAGATCCTGCGCGACGGGAAATTGCACCGGGCGCAGGACATTGCCGCACGGCTGGAGGTCTCAACCCGCACCATCTATCGCGATATGGACACGCTGGTGGCCTCGGGCGTGCCGGTCGAGGGCGAGCGCGGTGTCGGCTATCTGGTGCGCGAGGCGATCACCCTGCCACCGCTGACCCTGACCCCGTCCGAGCTGGAGGCGCTCAACCTCGGCATGGCGATCGTGGCCGAGGCCGCCGATCCGGAGCTGAAGGCCGCGGCAGAGAGCCTCGCCACCAAGGTCGACGCGGTGCTGCCCATTGAGACGGTGACAGAGGCGGATGCCTGGAAATTCGCGGTCTACCCCTTTGCCGATGCGGCGCGCGGGTTTACCTGGATGCCGACGCTGCGGGCTGCGATCAAGGCCCGCCAGAAACTCGCCCTGCGCTATCGCCGCATTGACGAGACCCTGACCGAACGGGTGATCCGCCCCTTGCATATGGAGTATTGGGGCCGGGTCTGGACCCTGACCGCATGGTGCGAGACGCGGGGGGATTTCCGGGTGTTCCGCGTCGACCTGATCGAGAGCGCCGAGCCCTTGCCCGAACTGTTTGTCGATGAACCCGGCAAGCGTTTGCAGGACTACGAACCCGACGCGGAAAAGCACGGAGCCTCACGCGGCGGCGCCGCACCCTGAGGGCGCGGCGCGCGATCCCCTTGTGGGGCACAAAGGTCAGCCGGACGGGGCAGCTGGCCCCTGCCGTGGCCTTATTGCAGATAGGGCAGCGGATCGACGCTTTCGAAGCCGTCGCGCACCTCGAAATGGACATAGGCCTCTTCCGCCGTGCCGCGCAGCTGGGCGATGGACTGGCCGCGATTGACGCGATCGCCCTTCTTGACCTTGATGCCATCCACATTGGCATAGACCGACAGCAGGTTGCGGTCGTGGCGGATGACGATGATCGGCACCTTGTTGGAATCGGCGGTGATCGCGGCCACCGTGCCGGCCTCGGCGGCCTTTACCGCGCTGCCTGGCGCGGCGGAGATGTCGATGCCGTCGTTCTTGCCCTTGGAGTAGGCCCGGATGATCTTGCCGGTCACCGGATAGCCCATCGCCGCCTGCGAGGCGCGGGTGGGTTGTTCGACATCGACCGAAGGTTTGGGTTCCGACTTCACGTCGGCGACGGGGGCGACCTCCTCATCCGGCAGCGGCTTGGTGGCGCTGGGCGGCGTGGGGGTGGCGCTGCCCTGTCCGGGCGCGGTCACCGCGGCCTCGGTGGCCTCCGGCGTGGGGGCCGGGGCGTTGGGGTCCTTCAGCGGGATCAGCAGGTATTGGCCTTCGCGGATGGCAAAGTCACTGCCCAGCCCGTTCCATTCCGCCAGCGATTTGACCGGGATCTGGTAGAGCCGGGCAATGGTATAGGCGGTTTCGCCGCGCGTCACCTTGTGGCGCACCGGCTCCGGGCCCTCCTGAACGCGGGTGGGTGCGGGTTTGGCCGGCGTCTCCTGAAGCGTGGTGGTGGTCACCGACCCCGGATTGGGCGAGCTGGCCGGGGCGCTGTCGATGGCGTTGCCGGCCAGCGACGCGATGTCGACGCCGCCGGGGCTGCGGTTGCCGCCGCGCGCCGAGGCGTCGGGGGCACGGCGCGGCAGCACCAGCACCTCGCCCTTGCGCAGCGGATCGCGGGTTTCGACGCCGTTGAACCGGGCGACCTCCACCGCAGGCAGGCCGACCCGCGTGGCCAGATCAGCGACGGTATCGCCATTGCGCGCCACCGCCACCTGATACGACGGATAGGTGATCAGCCCGCGCGAGTCCGGCGCCGGGCGGCTCTCGGTTGCGGTCTGGGCGGCCTTGGTGGTGTTGAAGGCACCGATCTGCCCGCGCAGGTCGTAATCCAGCGGCGCGGTGCAGGCGGCGGCGATCAGCGCCAGCGGCAGCAGGGCGGCGGGGCGCAGGAACTTCGGGCGGAAGACCGTCTGGGGGCGGGTCATGTCTCTTGCTCTCCTCGAATGACGTCTCCTGTTGGGCGGAGACTTGGACGGCAGCGGTTCTGTCTTGCCCGGGCCTGACCGGTGGACCGCTACAGTGCAACGGGGCTGACCCCGGAATAGGACAGCTCAGGTGTCTTTTCCAAGCCCTTCCAGCAGCGGAACAAAGCGCACCGGGCGCAATTCGTCATATTCCAGCCCATTTTCGCTCTTGCGGACGCGAATGAGGGTCTGCACCGCGTCGGATTGGCCGACCGGCACCACCATGATACCGCCGACCTTGAGCTGCGCCAACAGCGGGCCGGGCGGGTCCTCGGCGGCGGCGGTCACGATGATTCGATCAAAGGGCGCCTGTTCCGGCAACCCATGGCTGCCGTCGCCCACCAGCGAGGTGATATTGGCCAGTCCCAGGGTCTGGAACACCTGCCGGGCCTCCTGCACCAGGCGGCCATGGCGGTCGACGGTGTAGACCCGGCGCGCCAGCTTGGCCAGGATCGCAGCCTGATAGCCCGAGCCGGTGCCCACCTCCAGCACGGTGTCGCGGGGCGAGATCTGAAGCGCCTGCGTCATCAGCCCCACCACCGAGGGCTGCGAGATGGTCTGCCCGCAGGCGATCGGCAGCGGCACATCCTCATAGGCGCGTTCGGAGAAGAAGCCGCGCAGGAACAGGCCGCGGTCCACCGCTTCCATGGCTTCCAGCACAGAAGCCTCCGTCACCCCGCGCGAGCGCAGGGCAAACAGGAACTGCATTTTGGTTTCCGCGTCCGGGCCAGTCATTCGATCGCCTTCAGGGCCTCCAGCGCGTCATGGGCGGTCAGATCCGCCCGCATCGGCGTGACGGAGACATAGCCCTCCAGATTGACCGCCGCATCGGTGCCCGGCGCGGTCGCCACCTGCTGGTCGCCGCCCTTGACCCACATGTAGCGCCGCCCGTTGGGCGAGAACTGTTCTTCGGCCGAAAACCGGGTGCCGGGACGGGCGCCCTGGGTGCTGACCCGCAGGCCCTTCACATCCGCAGCCGCCACCGGCGGGAAATTGATGTTGTAGAACAGGCCATAGTCATGATCGTTTTCGGGCTGCGCCGCCAACAGCTTGCGCAGCACCTCGGCACCATGCTGGCGGGCGGCCTCGAACGGGTTGTCCAGATCGCGATTGGCAGGCCCGTAATATTGCGACAGCGCCATGGCGGGCAGCCCTTGCAACGCGCCTTCCATCGCCCCGCCCAGGGTGCCGGAATAGAGCGCGTTCTCGGCGGAGTTGTTGCCCCGGTTCACCCCCGACAGCACCAGATCGGGGCGATGATCCTTCATCACCACATGCAGGCCGGCCAACACGCAATCGGCCGGAGAGCCTTCGGCGGCAAAGCGGCGCGGCCCCAGTTCCGAGATCATCGAGGGATGGGTGTAGCTGATGCAGTGACCAACGCCGGATTGCTCAAACGCGGGCGCCACGGTCCAGACCTCGCCGTCGGGACCGGCAAGCTCGGCTGCGATCGCTTCCAGCACCGCCAGCCCCGGGGCGCTGATGCCGTCGTCGTTGGTGACCAGAATGCGCATTTTGCCCCCTTGCCTGCGTGCGGTTTTCTCCGGTGTCGGCGGGAATTCGCCCCCGCGCCGGTTGCTGCCCTGCATAGGCGGCAGGGGCGGGCAGGGCAAGGAATTTGCAGGCCGGTGACCGGGCGGATGCGCCGGGGTGTGGCCAAATCACCCGCCGCCCATGCGCGGGCCAACGGGCGCTGGCCGTTGTGGGGCGTGATGGCGCGGCCGGCCGGGCGCTAGTCCGACAGGATCTGGGGCAGGAGATCGGCCGCAGCCTCAGCGGGCGAGGTCAGCACGGTCCGGTCCTCGCCGGGGAAAAACCGCGCCCGCAGGGCGGTTGGCATCGGCGGCGGCGTCAGCAGCGTGACCCGTGGGCCGGTGCGCAGGGTTTCCTCCTGCCAGCTGCGGGCCAGGGCGATCTGTGCCGATTTGGTCGCGCCATAGGCGCCAAAGAATTTCTCGCCGGCGCGCGGATCGTCAAAGAACACCGCCTTGCCGTGCTGTCCCAGCAGCGGCGCAACATAGGGGATCAGGACCGAGGTCGCAGTGGCATTGATCTCCATCGACTTCTGCCAGTCCTTGGCGGCCACATGATGCGCCGGGCTCAGCGGGGCGGCGTGGATGGCGCTGTGCAGCCAGAGATCCAGCTTGCCCCAGCGGTCAAAGATGCCCCGGCACAGGGTCGCCATGGCCTCCGGCACGGTGATATCCATCGGGGCCAGCGTGGCAGAACCGCCCGCGGCCTTGATCCGGTCGTCCAGCTCTTCCAGCGCGCCGGTGGTCCGGGCGACGGCAATGATGTGATGGGTGGGCGCAAGCGCCTCAGCCAAAGCGGCGCCAAGGCCCCGCGAGGCCCCGGTGATAAGGGCGAGTCTGTCGGTCATGGCGCCTACATGCGGCGACCTCGCGCCGGGGTCAAGCCCCGCCGGGCGGCGGTGTCGGCGGATGCGACGAGATGCGCCGGCTGCGCGCCTCAGTTGGCCAGGATCGGCAACCGCCCGACGGTGCCGCCGCGCTCCACCAGCAGACCGTCGGGGTCGATGGCGACGATGCGGCCGATCGGCAGGCGCGCGCCGGGTTGCACCGTCTTGATCCGGCCCGACGACAGGCGGACCAGTCCCTGCAAGGCGTCCTGCGGACCAAACAGCCCGATCAGGGTGACGCGGCGATCCGGCAGGGCGTCCTTCTGGGTGGCGATGGATTCTGCGGTGGTCTGTGCTGTGTTGGCCATTGGCATCCGGTTCTCCCGCGGCGACCGGTCCGTCGACCGCGCCGCCACGGGAACTGTCTTGTGTGAGTGGTGAGTGGTGTCTGGTATATCGGCAGGTCGGTATCAGGCCCGTCGCGGCAGCAAAAGCAGATCCCGCCAACCGCCGATGCAACCGGCCAGAGATGGCCGAGGTGCCCCGGAAAATGCGCGGCAGCTTGCCGGTCAGCCGGCGTGCTCAGGCATCATAGACCAGCGAGGCAAGATCATGCCCATAGGCATGCAGGAAGGTCAGCAGATCCTCCAGGTCGAGGCCGATCTCCTGCATCCGGGCGAGGTCGTGATTCACCTCGGAGACCTGCAACTCCGGGTACTGGCCTTCGGGGCGCATATGCAGCATGCAGGCCAGCGGGCCGCCGCTTTCGGGCGGGATCTGGTTCGACAGCCACGCGGGCTGGCTGCCCATGCTCTCCGCCTCGCGCAGCTCGAACAGGTCGAGATACGCGTCGAACACCTCTTCGCTGACACCGGCCCAAGTGCCGAGGATGAATTCCTCGCCGCGCGAATCCGCCAGCGGGATCGCCAGCACCGCCCGCAGGAACCGCAGGCTGCCGAAGCGGCAGAAATCCTCGGTCAGCACATCGCCTTCGGAGACGAAGATGGCGGCGTTGTCCTGCACCTGCAGATCCGCCGGCACGATGTCGGGCCGGTCGCAGGAGAGGCTGAGGAGCTGGGCAAAGGTCGCGCCGCAACAGCGGCACTGACGCGATGAGCTCAGCATGCGGGCGAGATGCGCGTCCAAGAAGGCGCCCCTTTCGAAAGTCAAATAGAGAATGGCGCCGACCTGTCCGGGTCAGCGCCATCGCGTTACACGCGGCTCCCTTACGCCTGTTGGCGGCAACTTGCAATCACCGCGCCGCAGCACGCGCCAGAACCCGCCGGGCGGCGGCGCGCTCTTCGTGCAGGACACATGCGCGGCCCGTCGCGCTCAGGTGGCCAGCGTGGCCCCGTTCCAGGACGCCCCTGCATCGGGCATGTCCTTGATTTTCTTGCTCACGCGGCTGCTGCCTTCGAGCGTGTCGAGATATTCCGCGCTCACCGAGCCGGTGACATACTGGCCGTCGAAACAGGAACAATCAAAGGCTTCGATATCCGGGTTGCCGCCCTGCGCCGCCCAGATCAGATCGTCGAGGTTCTGATAGAACAGCTCATCCGCGCCCAGCTCCTCGCGAATCTCCTCGATCGAGCGGCCATTGGCGATCAGCTCATGCTTGGTCGGCATGTCGATGCCATAGACATTGGGGTATTTCACCGGCGGCGAGGCGGAGGCGATATAGACCTTCTTGGCGCCCGCTTCGCGACACATCTGCACGATCTTCTTGATGGTGTTGCCGCGCACGATCGAGTCGTCGATCAGCAGGATGTTGCGGTCCTGCATTTCGCGCGGGATCGCGTTCAGCTTGCGACGCACGGATTTCTGCCGCTCTTCCTGCCCGGGCATGATGAAGGTTCGGCCCACATAGCGGTTCTTGACCAGCGCTTCGCGGTAGCGGATGCCGGTGATGTTGGAGACTTCCAATGCCACGGGCCGGGCGCTGTCCGGGACCGGGATGATCGCATCGATGTCCAGCCCGGAGGCCTCGATCTGCTTGGCCAGGGTCTGGCCCATGCGGATCTGGGTCTTGTAGACCGAAATCCCGTCGAGCAGGCTGTCGGGCCGCGCGAGGTAGACATATTCAAAGATGCAGGGGGTGAGTTTGCCCTCGACCGCCTGGAACTCATGTTTGTTGCCGTCGAGATCAATCAGGATCGCCTCGCCGGGCTTCAGATCGCGCAGTTTGGTGAACCCGTTGATGCCAAAGGCCACATCTTCCGAGGCAAAGGCGTAGTCGGCCCCGTCGCCCGCGCCATCGGCGTTGCGTTGGGCGACCGACAGCGGCCGGATGCCATGCGGGTCGCGGAAGGCCAGCATGCCGACACCGGCGATGAGGCAGATCACCGAATAGGCGCCCTGCACCCGCTCCATGGTCATCTTCACCCCGGCAAAGATGTTGCGGATCGGATCGGCGTTGCCGTTGACCTTGATCGCATCGGCCACCTTGTCGGCCAGCACGTTCAGCAGGATCTCGGAATCCGAGGTGGTGCGCAGGTGGCGGCTGTATTTGCCGGTGACCTTGGCGCGCTGCTCTTCGGTGTTGGTGATATTGCCGTTGTGGACCAGATAGATGCCATAGGGCGCGTTTACGAAAAACGGCTGCGCCTCGGCGGCCGACAGCGATCCGGCGGTGGGGTAGCGCACGTGGCCCATGCCGACCCGGCCCTGAAGCGTCTCGGCATCCTTGGCGCCAAAGACATCCTTGACCAGACCGTTGGCCTTGCGTTCGCGAAAGAACCCGTCGCCATAGGTCACGATGCCAGAGGCATCCTGGCCGCGATGCTGTAGCATCAACAGCCCGTCATAGAGTTCCGCAAACACTTGTTCGGTTCTGCTTGCGATGCCCAAGATACCGCACATGGCGAGGCTCCAATATAGTCGTTCGTGTGGCTTACAGCCCGCAGGCTGCGGCAGGAGAGACCCGGGCAAGGGTGCCACGAGTCGCGAGCCCGATGCGGGGCACCGGGACAATACTAGGGGAATTTCTCGTGAACGGGGAGGCGGAGCGCAGGCGGTGCAGCGGGCGGCATGCCTTGGCTGCACTGCGGCTGTGGCGGGCCAGAGGGGCAGATCCTGCCGCGCACGACGGGCGGCGCAGGTCAGCTGGGGACTGGGTCAACACAGGGGCTTTGGCTCCGAATCCTGTCGAACAGTGACGGCTCTCACATAGGCGGTCTGGCAGGCAATGTCACCAAAGGATCACATTCAACAGACAGATCGGGGCGGGAATTCACATCTGGCGCGGGCTGCGCCTGTTCCGCAGGCAAGCGGAACGGGGTCCTGGCCCGTCATGGGCCGGAAAACGGCGCGCGATCAGGCGGCGTAGCGACCAAACAGCAGGTCGATCGGGTCGAAGGCCGGCGCCGGTGCCATGTCGCCACCAAAGAAACGCGCATCCTCGGCGTCCTCGTCCGCGATCTGGTCCGCGGCGTCCGCAGCATTCTGTTCCGGCTCCATACGCCCGGCGTTGACGATCAGGCGGGTCTCGGCGAGGGACAGCACGCTGTAGTAGCTTTCGTCCTCGACCGCACCGGCATTCATCACCATGCCGCCTTCGGTCCAGAGCAGCTCTTCTTCTTCGCAATCGACATGAATACGGGCCAGGCGCTGGGGCAGGGCGGTGCTGATGCCGTTATGGCCGATCAGCGCCACCAGCTTGACCGTGACCACCGGCAGGTCAAAGAGATCCAGCGCCAGATCGCCCTCGATGGCGACAATGGCATCGGAGGGCAGGTCGAGGTCGGCGTCATTGCCAAGCGCGCCGGCGGGCACATGCACCATGGCCGTCAGACGCGGAACCGAGTGGCGGATGTTGACCACTTCGCGCAGGCCGCCGTCAAAGGTCTGAACCATGTCGCCGGGGCGCAGGGCGCGGGCTTGCTTGAAGCCGAATTCGGTCTCGATCAGGGTGCCGGGCAGCACGCCGCCATGTTGCGGACGCAGACGGGTGTTTGCCTGATCTTCGGCCTCCTGCGAGCGCAGGTCCAGAAGCAGGTCAACCGGCTGATAGTTTGTAAACGCGGTGGTGTGATCCAGCAGCATGTCCAAATGTCCCTTCTGAGAGCGTCGAGGCTTTTTGCCTTCGTTGATCTCAATTGGCCTCTGAATTGGGACAAGAATGGGGCAGGCTTGCGTCGGTTTCGGTACCAGAGCCGCTTTCATGCAGGAAAATCACAGTCAAACCCAAAGGTTAACGCCCGATCTGGGGGTAATTAAGGGTTTGTTAAGATAATCGGCAGCGCGTTTGCGAAAACTTTACGGAGTTAAGAATCGATTCTTCATTCTTAACAAAACGTTAATGCCAGGCCTCTTGGGGTTAACGTTACGGCAGCGGTGGGGATAACTCTGTGTATAGTCGCCACTGCCTCTGACCGTTTTCAAAAATGTAAAAGGGCGCCCCGCAGGAGCGCCCAATCATACGGTAACTGTGATGCGGAGATCAGCCCTCGCAGGAGGAGATCAGATCTTCGTATTTCTGCGTCACCCAGCCCAGTGCCTGTTCGGGGTTCTGTTCCTCGACCTTGCCGATCACCCGGTTGAACACCGCCGCCGAGCGGCTTTCGTCGACCATGGTAAAGCTCTGGCCGGTCATCACCACATTGTAGACGAAGAACCCGATCACCACGAGCAGGATGCCGCGCAGCACGCCAAAGAAGAACCCGGCCCCCTGATCCAGCCCGCCAAGCGCCGACCGTTGCACCAGCCCGGCCAGCAGTGGCGTGAAGAAGGAGACGACGATCAGCGCAATCGCAAAGACCGCAAAGAACGCCGCGATCAGCGACAATTCGCAGCTGTCGGCGATGAATTCGCCGACCACCGGGATTTCCGCCATCAGCGGTTCCGCCTGTGGCGCGAACATATAGGCCAGGATACCGGCGGCGACCCAGCCGATGATGGCCATGACTTCGCGTACGAAGCCGCGTGCATAGGCGAGTAGCGCCGACACTACGATAACCAGCGCCACTGCGCCGTCGATTATGGTGAAACCTTCCATGTCCCTCGCCTGTTTGCCCGCGAAATATCTCTTGAGTGGCCTTTTAGCCTGCTCCGAAATATTCGCCAACAAATCCTGTGAGGTCGGCGGCCGGGCGCAGGGTCAGGCCGGGGACAGAGACAGATTTGCCACCGCTCGGAGCGATCGCTGACGTGAAACCAAGTTTTTGCGCTTCTTTCAACCGGTTTTCCGTCTGTGGCGCCGGTCTGAGCGCCCCGGACAGGGATATTTCGCCAAATATTGCCGTATCCGCCGGAAGTGCCGTGTCCTCGCGGGCGCTGAGCAGCGCCGCGGCCACCGCCAGGTCGGCGGCAGGTTCGGTGATTTTCATCCCACCCGCGACGTTCAGATAAACATCAAGCCCGGCAAAGGGGATGCCGCAGCGCGCCTCCAGCACCGCGAGGATCATCGCAAGGCGCGAGCTGTCCCAGCCCACCACCGCGCGGCGCGGCTGTGAATGGGGCGAGGGCGCCACCAGCGCCTGCATCTCCACCAGCACCGGCCGGGTGCCCTCGATGCCGGCAAAGACCACCGACCCGGGCGAGGGCTGACCGCGTTCGGACAGAAACAGCGCCGAGGGGTTGAGGACCTGTGCCAGCCCGCCGCCGGTCATCTCAAACACGCCGATCTCGTCGGCGGGGCCAAAGCGGTTCTTGACCGCACGCAGGATGCGGAACTGATGACCGCGCTCGCCCTCGAAATAGAGCACCGTGTCGACCATATGCTCCACCACGCGGGGGCCTGCGATCTGGCCCTCCTTGGTGACATGGCCCACCATGATGATGCTGATGCCGTTGGTCTTGGCGAATGTGGTCAGCTCATGCGCGGCGGCGCGCACCTGGCTGACCGACCCCGGTGCGCTGTCGACATTGTCCGCCCACATGGTCTGGATGGAATCGATAATGGCCAGCTGCGGCTTTTCCGCCTCCAGCGTGGTCAGGATATCCCGCAGATTGGTTTCTGCTGCGAGCTTGACCGGCGCCTGCTCCAGCCCCAGCCGCTGCGCCCGCATCCGCACCTGGGCAGAGGCTTCCTCGCCGGAGACATAGACGGTCTTCAACCCCGCATGGGCGAACTGCGCCGCCGCCTGCAACAAGAGCGTCGATTTGCCGATACCGGGATCGCCCCCCACAAGGATGGCCGACGCCTCCACCAGACCGCCCCCAAGCACGCGGTCGAGTTCGGCGACCCCGCATAATGTGCGCGGCGGGGGTGTTTCCTGCGTCGCTAGATCGGTGAGCGGCACCCGCTTGCCGCGCATGGCGCCCAGCGATTTCTTGGCCGGACCGGCGGAGGTGAGGCCCTTGTCCTCTGAAATGGTGTTCCATTCGCCGCAGCCCTCGCAGCGGCCGGACCATTTTGAATAGGAGGCCCCACAGGCGGAGCAGGAGAAAGTTGTCTTTGCCATGGGCGATCAGTGGCAGATGTTTCCGGTTTGTTCAAGGGGGCGCCGGGGCCTGGTGCCATTCTGACCCTGGGCGTTTGCAATCCGCACGGGGGCGCTCCCGCCAGTCGCACGATCATCACAGATGATCTCCTCCTGTTGGGCCGCGCGCCGCTGGCGCGGCGCGAAAGGGCTGCTGAGAAGCGGTTCAGGGGCAGGTCTGCCCTGAACGCGCCTTGTCCAGCCTTAATGCGAGTCGCCTGCGCCTCAATGATCTGCGACCGCGCGGGGCGCGGCGGCCCGCTGGGCCGTCATTGACCCGCCGCCGACTCGCGTTTGATCTGGCGGTCCGTCAGAATCGACAGAGTGATGGAGGCCAGGATGCAGGCGGTAAAGAGATACATCCCCCAGGCCACCTCGATCGTGGCGTAGCTGATGCCTTTTGCCAGCGTGATATAGAGCGCAATCAGGAAGACATCTGCCATCGCAAGTTTGCCGAGGATATTCAGTACGGGCAGGCTGCGCGCATCCAGCAGGCGGAACTGCACCAAGGCGAGGCCGATGGTCTTGAGGTAGGGGGCGAAGAGCGCAAATGCGGTGACCACCAGCGCCAGCACGATGTCGCTGTCCCAAAGGCTCTGAAGGCCGGTGAGGACGGAGATTTCCGACAGGCCGAAGATCGGCAGCAGGCCCGCCCGCAACAGAGGCGCAAACCACGCGACGGGGTAGAGGATCAGCAGGGAGAGGTTGGCGAGGCGGAGGAGAAGAGGCGTTTTGCCGCGCGCGCTGCCTGCAGTCATGGAAGCCGACACTTCAGGTTCTCCGTATCAAAGCTGTTTTGCGCGCCGGATTTCGATGCGACAATCCGTTCTGCCACGATGATCGCGGTTTCGGTATTTGTGCAAGGGCGTTTCTCTTTTGCTGCCAGCACATTGTTGTAGACCCACAGGCCCAGAATCCCGCAGCCCACAGCCAGAACAGCGCCCGTGACGTAGGAGCGGCGGCGACTGCGGACATGTGATGTGTCCACGGGCGGCGCGTCGGTGGTCTGGGCAATTGTGTCTTTTGGTTTCGGGGCCGATGGATCGTTGCGCAAACAAGAGCCGATTGCGGCGGCGACCAGCATGCCCACAAACGCAGCCAATACGGAATGGGTGCTGTAGGCTGATCTCAGGATGTTCTGAGTGTCGCCTTCAAAGAAAAGCGCCATCCCTGCCAGAAGATAAAGCATCGCCGCGATCGCAACGGCGAAGAACACAAACGAAATGCCGCGTGCATGGCTTGCAAGTCCCAAGAGCCGCACAAGGCCCCATATCAAGTGGCTGAATGCTGCAATGAGGGCCAGATAAACCCAGATGATGGCGTCGACAACGGGGGCAACAATCGGGGCAAGTACAGGTGAGAGCAATTCTGCGATCAGGCTGACAAAGGCTGCAAACAGGCCGAGTATAGCCTCAACGATTGGCGCGAATATGGCGGCGATCATGTCGCCGAGTAATACGTTTAAATTCATAAATAAAACTCTTTAAAAAATTGGAGCTAACGCTGTTCTACCGCACCGCCTCGATCGGACCCTCCGCGCTGCCGGAGATGAACTGTTCCACGTAAGGATCGCCCGACTGATCCATCTCTGCCACAGGACCCGTCCAGCGGATCTTGCCACCGTGGAGCATGGCGACATTGTCGGCAATGGCACGCACCGAGGTCATGTCGTGGGTGATGGTCATGGCGGTGGCGCCCATCTCCACCACGATCTCGCGGATGAGGTCGTTGATGACGCCGGACATGATCGGATCGAGCCCGGTGGTGGGCTCGTCGAAAAAGATGATCTCCGGGTCGGCGGCAATTGCGCGGGCGAGGCCGACGCGTTTTTGCATACCGCCGGACAGCTCTGCGGGCAGGCGGTCGGCGACATCGGCCTTCAGGCCCACACGGCGGAGTTTCTCGATGGCGATCTCGCGGGCCTCATCACGGGGGCGAGCAAGGCGGCCCCGCAACAGGCGAAAGGCCACATTCTGCCAGACCGGCAGGCTGTCAAACAGCGCCGCCCCCTGAAACAACATGCCAAAGCGGGCAAGGAAGGCATCGCGGTCGCCCTGGCCCACGGGTTTGCCATCCACGCGGATTTCACCGGTGTCGGGCTCAATCAGGCCAAGCACACATTTCAGCGCCACCGACTTGCCGGTGCCGGAGCCGCCGATGATGACCAGAGAGGAGCCCTTGGCGACCTCCAGATCGACACCGCGCAGAACTTCGTTGGAGCCGAAGGCCTTGGCGACCTGACGCATTTCAATCATCGGATGGGTCATAGCGAAAAGAACACCCCGGTCAGCACAAAGTTGGCGGCGAGGATCAGCACGGCCGCGGCCTCGACCGAGCCTTTGGTGGCGCGGCCCACGCCCTGCGCGCCGCGGCCCGACTGCATGCCGTAGTAGCAGCCCATGAGGGCGGCGATGGTGCCGAAGGCTGCGCCCTTCACGAGGGAGGAGACAATGTCGCGCAACTCGAGAAAGTCGACCGTGTTCTTGAGGTAGGCAGCGGCGTTGAAATCCAAGGTCTCGGTGGCGACCACATAGCCGCCCATGATGCCGATGATGTCACCGACGCCAACCAGCACCGGCACGGTGATCAGGGCCGCCAGCACACGCGGCGCGACAAGGTATTTCATCGGGTTGGTGGAGAGCGTCACCAGCGCGTCGATCTGCTCGGTGACTTTCATGGTGGCGATTTCGGCGGCAATCGAAGAGGTCACGCGCGCGGCGATCATCAGGCCAACCAGCACCGGGCCCAACTCGCGGACCATGCCGATGGCGACGATCTGCGGTACCACGGCCTCGGCATTGAAGCGCGCGCCGCCGGCGTAGATCTGCAGCGCCAGCGCGCCGCCGGTGAAAATCGCGGTCAGGGCAACGACAGGCAGGCTGAGCCAGCCGACCTGCAGCAGCGCATTGGCAAACTCGCGCGGGTAAAACGGCGGGCGCAGCATGTGGCTGAAGGTCGAGGCGGCAAAGCGGGTGATCCGCCCGAGGGCCGCGAGGCGGCCCAGCGAGGTGCGGCCGATCATCCCAAGGGCGGAGATGGGGCTCATGCGCTATAGGTCCTCGCATAGCGGTTGCCGAGCGCGGTCAGAACCTCATAGCCGATGGTATCGGCGGCATTGGCCAGCACATCCACCGTCTGCGCCTCGTTCATCAGGCTCAGATAAGGGGGCACATCGTCCAGATCGGTGACGTCAACGGTGACCAGATCCATCGAGATCCGCCCCACCACGGGGCAGGGGGTGGAGCCTGCATAGGCCATGATGCCCTGCCGCTGAAAGGCGCGGTGCAGACCGTCTGCGTAGCCGGCGGCAATGGTGGCAATGCGGGTGTCGCGCTGTGCGATCCAGGTGTTGCCGTAGCCCACGCTTTCGCCGGGCGCGAGGTCGCGGATCTGGATCACCGGCACTTCCAGTTCGACCACCGGCAGCGCGTCGCTGTAGGGCGCACCGCCATAAAGACCGATGCCCGGGCGGCAGAGATCGAAGTGATAGTCGCGGCCCAGAAGTAGACCGCCGGTGGCGGCGAGCGAGCGGGGCAGGTTCAGCCCCTCGGTCATCTCGATGAAGTTCTTGAGCTGATAGGGGTTCATGCCGTGGCCGGGTTCATCCGAACAGGCCAGATGCGACATCAAGAGGACCGGGTTCTGATCCAGTGCAATGTCGCGCACCGCCATCCATTCGGCGGCCTCCATCCCGAGCCGGTTCATGCCGCTGTCGAGCTGCACGCCAAAGGGATGTCCCGGAAGGCTCTCGAAATGGCGCAGCATCTGGTCGAGCGAATTGAGCATCGGCGTCAGCTGGAAGTCGCGCAACAGTTTTGCGTCCCCCTCCATATGACCGGAAAAGACCGAAATCCCGGGTCCCGGTCCCAGCGCGCGCCGGAGCGCGATGCCCTCTTCGGCGATGGCGACAAAGAAGTTGCGTGCGCCTGCCTGGGCCAGCGCCTTGCCGACGCGGCCAGCCTCCAGGCCATAGCCATTGGCCTTGACCACCGCTGCGGTCTCGCAGTTGGTCTTGGCATCCAGATTGCGCCAGTTGATCGCCAGCGCATCGAGGTTGATTTTCAAACGTGCCGTACTCATGCGTCGTTCATGACATGGAGGCCACCGGGGTCAAGGGGGAAACCGCAGCGGTGTGGCTTTGGGCAGGCTGTTGCGCTGTGTTTGCGGGCGGGGAGGGGGCGCTGCCCCCGGCCCGAAGGGCCTCCCCCGAGATATTTTTTAAAAAGATGAAGGGGCCAGATGAAGGAGGTCAGTGGCCCCGGCGCGGTTTTGCGCTCAATAGCCGTCGGGCTGCTGTTGCCAGGATTTAGCAAGGTTGCCAAAGCGGGTGAATTGCGCCTCGAACGCCAGTTCCACCGTGCCGATGGGGCCGTGACGCTGCTTGCCGACGATGACTTCGGCCTTGGCGTGCAGACGCTCCATCGCCTGTTTCCACTCTTCCATCTTGTCAAGCTCGTGATCGCCGGGTTTTTCGCGTTCCTTGTAGTATTCTTCGCGGAACACAAACATCACCACATCGGCGTCCTGTTCGATTGAGCCCGATTCCCTGAGGTCCGACAGCTGCGGGCGTTTGTCCTCGCGGCTTTCCACCTGACGTGACAGCTGCGAGAGGGCGACCACGGGGATGTTCAATTCCTTGGCGATGGCCTTCATCCCCATGGAAATCTCGGCGATTTCGTTCACCCGATTGTCGGACATGCCGCGGCAAAGTTGCAGATAGTCGATCACCAGCAGATCGAGCCCATGCGTCCGTTTCAGACGTCGCGCGCGCGCCGCAAGCTGCGAGATCGGGATCGCGGGGGTGTCGTCGATAAAGAGCGGGCAGCTCTCCAGGTCCTTGGCGGCCTGCACGAAGCGGCGGAATTCCTCCTCGGTCATGTCACCTTGGCGGATCTTGTGCGAGGAAATCTCGGAGGCTTCGGCCAGGATACGGCCCGCCAGCTGTTCGGCTGACATCTCAAGCGAGAAGAAGCCGACGACACCGCCGTCCACCGCGCCTTCGCTGCCGTCCTGTTTGATGCCGCGCTTGTAGGCCTTGGCCACGTTGAAGGCGATGTTGGTGGCCAGCGAGGTTTTCCCCATCGAGGGACGCCCGGCGAGGATCAACAGGTCCGAGGGGTGCAACCCGCCGAGTTGTTTGTCGAGATCGTCAAGCCCTGTGGAAATCCCGGCCATGCCGCCGCCACGCTGGTAGGCCTCATTGGTGACATTGACCGCCTCGGTCACCGCGCGCAGAAAGGATTTGAACCCCTGTTCGGTCTGGCCCTGTTCGGCCAGTTGATAGAGCGACTGTTCCGCCTCGACGATCTGTTCCTTGGGTTCGGAGGCGACATCGACGCGGCGGGCCTTTTCGGCGATGGTCTGACCAAGGGCGATCAACTCGCGCCGGATCGCCAGATCATAGATCATCTGCGCATAGTCGCGCACCGCAAAGGCGGAGATCGAGGCCGAGGCCAGCTTGGCCAGATAGGCGGGGCCACCCAGTTCGCGCAGGCCCTGGTCGTCCTCCATGAAGGCCTTGAGCGTGACCGGCGAGGCCAGCGCATTCTTCGAGATGCGGGCGGCGGCGACCTCGTAGATCCGGGCGTGCACGGGATCATAGAAATGCGAGGAGTTTATGATCGAGGCGACTTTGTCGTAGACGTCGTTGTTGGTGAGAATTGCCCCCAGCAGTTGCTGTTCCGCCTCGACGGAGTGGGGCAATTCCGATGCCTGTGCGTCATCTGCCGTACCGCTGGCGTCCGGGGACGCGGGCGGCTGTGGATCGCCGTTGAAAGAGGTGATCTCGTTCATGTCTGCTCTCTATTAATAGGCTCGTGTTCTACGCCGGAACCGGGCCGGATTTCCATCTGGAAATCCCTGTGGATGGTTTGAGGATAACCGCAGAGACGGGTGTGGGCAATTTTTCGAAAAACCACGCGGGTCCACCGCCGCTTCTGTATCTGGTGTGTCACCCCTGCTTTGGCCACAGAATATGGGAAAGGCCGCCCCGATTCGGTGCGGCCTTGTCCACAGTATGCAGGGGCTCTGGCGGGAAAGTTTTCCTCAGCCTGTCTTGTTGGCCTCTTGCCAGGCGCGCGGATCGCGCAGGAATTTCTCTACCTCGTCAAGGGTTTCGGTGCTGAAAGCCCCCTGGGCGCGGGCCTCTTTCAGCACGTCCCACCAAGTGCACAAGTAGTGCAGCGCGACGCCGTGATCGCCCAGCGTCTTGGTGGTTTCGGGGAAGATGTCGTAATAAAAGATCACCGCCGTGTGGCCGCAAGTCGCGCCGGTGTCGCGGATCGCATCCACAAAGGAGAGCTTGGAGCCGCCATCGGTGGTCAGGTCCTCGACCAGAAGAACCCGCTCGCCCTCGGACATCGCACCTTCGATGCGGGCGTTGCGGCCGTAGCCTTTGGGCTTTTTGCGCACATAGGTCATCGGCAGGGCAAGGCGTTCGGCCACCAAGGCGGCAAAGGGAATGCCCGCGGTTTCGCCGCCGGCGATATTGTCAAAGGCCTCAAAGCCTGCATCCCGCATCACGGTGACCGCCATGAAATCCATCAGGGTGGAGCGAATGCGCGGGAAGGAGATCAGCTTGCGGCAGTCGATGTAGCTCGGCGAGGGCAAGCCGGAGGCCAGCGTGTAGGGTTCATCGGTGTTGAAGTTCACCGCGCCGATTTCCAACAGCATCCGGGCTGAGAGGCGGGCGATTTCTTCGGCTGAGGGGTAGGAGGAGGGGATCATGGCGTATCCTTCGAGAGCAGAGTGCCAGAGGCGCGGGCGGGAGCCTCCGGCGGGGATATTTATCGAGAAGATGAAGTCAGGCGACGGTCCAATGCACCGGGAATCCGGGGTCAAAGACGGTCACGGGGCCGTCCGGCGTGTCGACCTGTTCCGGGAACGCGACGGGCGCGTCCTGTTTCACCAGCGTGATCTGGCCGGGGTTTTCCGGCAGTCGGTAGAAGGCGGGACCGTTCTTGGAGGCAAAGCCTTCGAGCTGCTCCAGCGCGCCGTCTTCTTCGAACACATGCGCCAGCAGCGCCATGGTGTTGGTGGCGGTGAAACAGCCCGCACAGCCGCAGGCTTGCAGCTTGTTGGCATCCGTATGCGGGGCCGAGTCGGTGCCAAGGAAGAACCGATGATCGCCCGAGGTGGCGGCCGCGCGCAGGGCGATCCGGTGTTCTTCGCGCTTGGCAACCGGCAGGCAGTAGTAATGCGGCTTGATGCCACCGACGAGGATGTGGTTGCGGTTGATGATCAGGTGATGCGTGGTGATGGTCGCGCCCAGATCCTTATCCTGCGACCGCACGTAGTCGGCAGCGTCCTTGGTGGTGATATGTTCCATCACCACACGCAGGCCCGGCGTCGCCTGACGGATCGGATCCAGAACCCGGTCGATAAACACCGCCTCGCGATCAAAGATGTCGATGTCGGGATCGGTGACCTCGCCATGGGTGCAGAGCGGCAGGCCGATTTCTGCCATCTTCTCCAGCACCGGGCGCACCTTGTCGAAATCGCGCACGCCGGAAGCGGAGTTGGTGGTCGCCCCGGCTGGGTAGAGTTTGACCGCTTTCACCAGACCCGACGCATGGGCGGCGGCGACATCCTGCGGATCGGTGTCCTCGGTGAGGTAGAGCGTCATCAGCGGCTCGAACGTCATGTCGCCGGGCAGGGCGGACAGGATGCGGTCGCGGTAAGCGCCTGCCTGTTCGCCGGTCACCACCGGCGGCACCAGGTTGGGCATGATGATGGCACGGCCAAAATGGCGGGCGGTCTCCGGCAGCACCGCGCGCAGCATGTCGCCGTCGCGCAGATGCAGATGCCAGTCGTCGGGGCGGGTGATCGTCAGGCTCTGGGTCATGGCGCAGGCGTTAGCACAGCCCCATGAACTTGGGAAGGCGCTCCGAACGCCGGTGTTACCCCCGCGTCTGCGGGCCGGGCGGGGGGGCGCGGAAAGCACCCTGTTCCGCCTGGTCCTCCAGCGCCCGCAGGCGGCGGCGGAACCGTGGCATCCGGCGGCGGTCGTTCACGTTGCGGCACAGCAGCATGGTCAGATAGGGGCGCTCCAGATAATCCAGCCGGTTCAATAGGTTGCGCAGGTAGACATTGTTGTCCCGCCGCGCCCGTGCCAGACGGTGGAATGCCGGGGCGGACAGCCGCCCGCTACCGGCCAGCGACATGATCCGATAGAGGATCTCCATTTCGATCAGGCGCGTCTGGATCGCCTCTCCCATGCAGGGCATCCGCAAGCGGGTCACATTGGGCCGGGCAAACAGCGCCGCATGCATCGCATCCAGCGATTGATAGGGATCATAGAGCACAAAGGCCCGCTCGGCCGCATCCAGCATGTCCGGCGCATAGCCGTAGCGGTCGGTAAAGGAGGTGCGGCGCATCTCGACAAAGCGGTCGTCCCATTCGGTCATGCGCGGATCGAGCGTCGCCTGCGGCTGGATTGCTACCACGGTTGCGCCCGGGGCCGCCACCGAATAGGCCGCCGCCGCATAGCCGCAGGGGCCGGCGCCATAGAACACGACATTGTCGAATTCCTCAAAGAACCCGTCGTCGATCAACTGGTCGAAAAAACCGTAGATACGGTTTTCGCGGAACCAGGTGTCGCCGTCGGAAATCAGGCAGAGGTGGGACCAGCCCAGGTTTTTCACCAGGTCAAACCCCAGCGGCTGCGCGGTCTCGGAAAAGCTCTCGATTCCCTGGCGGCTTTCGAAGGTCACCAGCAGCGTGTTGCCCTGATCGATGAAGGTGGCGAAGTGGCGCGGGCCCAGCGGCTGATACATGCCGTTTTCCTCGGCCATATCCGCCAGCCGCTGCTGCCATTCGGCGGGCTTCAACCCGGAAAGGTCCTGCTCCAGTATATCTGTGTCGTCCTGCATGCGCGCCACCTGCCACCCGTTATTCGGTGTTGTTCAGATCCAGACCTAGGCGCAGATTGAGGCTAAATTTAGAAAAACCTTGGCCCAATTGTCGACGATCGCCGCCACGCTGCGCTGCTGTGACAGGTGGGGCAGGGGGCGGCCGTGTCAATCCTGACCGGAGGGGGCATCGGGCTTTGGCTTGCGCTCGACCGGCGTCACCGGCGTTCCACGCCGGCCCAGGGTGGCAAAACCGGCCAGGGTGCGCCCGGTGACTTCGCTGATGGGGCGCGAGGGGGGCGTCATCATCAGCCGCCCGAACAGGGCGCGATAGGGCTCCTGGCGCATCAGCTCCATGAACCGGTCCTTGCGCCATTGCACCGCGCTGTCGTGCAGTTTGCGCAGCTTGCGATCCTCCAGCAGCATGTCGAGGATGGCGTCGCGGGCCGGGCGGTAGCGGGCGATGGAGGTGTCCTCGGCGGTGTTGAAATTGCGCTCCACCCAATAGTCGATGTCCAGCAGGTCCTCCGAATGCACCGCACGGCCGCGATCCGCCTTCAGGATATAGCTCTCCATCGCGCCCAGCGGATAATGGTTCAGCTGCGCCAGCTGGTAGTTGTCCTGACCGTAGTTTGAAAACACCCGCTTGGTCTTGAAATCCCCCATCAGTTCGCGACCGACGCAATCGAACCAGCGGTACTGCTCCAGTGCGTCGTCGTCCTTGATGCTGCGGGGGCGGTGGATGCCGATCTTGCGATAGGTGCCGGAGTTGCGAAACAGGGTCTTGAACATCGACGCCCGCCACGGCCAGTGCATCACCGTCGGGGCGGCCCGGGTGAAACGGTCGGTGACGCGCTCGCCCTGATAGCGCACCTGATCGGCATTGCCGAACAGCCGCCAGGTCAGGGTGATCGCATCCGCATCGGGCAGCGCGGCCAGCAGATCCGCGATCTGGCCCTTGCCGGCGTGGATGTTGACAAATTCGTCGATGTCCAGCGCTAGAATCCAGTCGGCGCCCTTGGTCAGCGGGTGCTTGTCGGCGCGTTTCATTGCGGTGAACTGGATGCCGCCCTTGTCAAAGGGGCCGGTGTTTTCCTCATGCGTCAGATGGCCCAGCGCATCCAGCCGGTCCAGCATCTGGGTCGTGGGGTCATCGCAATCGTTTGAAAAGACAAGAATATCGGTGAAGCCCACCGCCTTGTGATGGGCCAGCCACTCCAGCAGGAATGCGGCTTCGTTGCGAACGGTCAAAACAGCCAGCGTGCGCATTCTCAGCTCTCCAGATCCAGCGAAAGCGCCCAGGCCACGCGTTCGGTCGCGCTAAGGTCGATCTCCAGCGCCTGTTGGTACAGCTCTTCGAATTCCGCGCGCTGGTGCAACTCGGCAGCCTTGGCCCGGTGCCAGTCCAGCCCCGCCGCATGCAGATCGCGCAGGGTCTTGTCCTGCATCAGCCGCGCCAGTTCCGCCTGCATGCGCGGCAGGTTGCGCTGGATGGTGATGTCGCGGTGATCGTTCCAGTCCATCCGGATCCAGTAGTTGAGCCCGATCGAACGGTCCACATGCAGGGCGCGGCCGCGCTGGCGTTTGACCAGAAAGCTCTCGGCCGAGCGCAGCGCATAGTGGTTCAGCTGCAATAGGTCATAGCCGATGGATTTCTTCGAGCTGCGCCAGCCGTTGTCGACCACCTCCGCCGTCATGTCCTGACCGGAGCCATTGACCCATGTGACCTGCGCGCGTTTGTCCTCCACCAGCTTGTTGGGCCGGTGGCAGGAGATTTTCTGATAGGCGCCAATGGGTTTGAACATGGTCTTGAAGCCCCAGACCGTATGCGGCTTGGGGCAGAACTGCGGCGCGCAGTGGTCGAATTGGGCAATGACCGGCCGGTCGGCCAGCGCGGTGACGCCATTGTGGCCAAACAGCCGCCAGGTCATCGCGACATTGGTGGCCTCCGGCACATGGTCAAAGAAATCCGCCAGCGTGCCATTGCCGCAGCGCACGTTGATGAACTCGTCGACGTCGATATGGATCACCCAGTCGGCATGTTTGATCACCGGCTCTTTCAGCGCCTGGTTCAGCGCGTATTGCTGCGGCGAGTTGCCCTTCCAGTTGTCGTTGTTGCGATGCTGGAGGAGACCAAGCTCCTGCAGGCGATCCAGCAGCTCGGCGGTGCCATCACTGCATCCATTGGTGTAGATCAGGAAATGATCCACCCCGATCATCCGGTGATAGGCCACCCACTCCAGGATATAAGGCGCTTCATCCTTCATGCAGCCGACGATCACATTGCCGCTCCGGCCTTTGGGCAGCGTGCGTGCGGGCGTTTCCGCGTAGGGCGGCATCGGGGTGGTCTCGTCGAGGCTGCCGATCCGGTTGTGCGGCTTGAACGAGGAGCCCTGCAACATCTCGAAATTCTTCAACGCCAGCGGTGGCATCAGCCGCTGGGCCCGGGCGCTCGGGGCGGCAGGCGCGTCGCTCTCCTGCGCCGCGCGGGCGCTCCGGTGCGCCTGCAAGTCCCCCTCGCGTGCGGCGCGCTCCTCGCGGGTGGCTTTCTCGATCCGGTGCAGGAAGGCCAGCAGGTATTGCGAGGCGCGAAACCCCATCTGCGGGTCCGCCTCCGCCCAGTCCTCGGAGGAGATCGCCACATCAAACAGCGCCGGTGACAGATCCGCATGCCGGGCACAGAGGCGGGCGTTGTCGGCGGCAAAGAACCGCGTCACCGCCCCCAGCCGGGCCGGGTCGATGGGCGCACCGTCAACCTGGAGATCCTGGATCATCTGCCGCCACAGCTTGCGCGGCAGGATGTGGTTGCCCTGCGCCAGAAGCCGCAACAAAAGCGCGTTGAACTGGCGCCCCCGCGTCAGCCAGGCCGCCGGGATCGGCGCGTCGGGCCGCTGTTCGGCGACCCGCCCGATCTGGCCATCGATGTCAAAGGCGGCGCGGATTTCTTCGGTCACATCGGCGCTGCCGAAGCGTGCCGGATCATAGGGGCGAAAGGTCACCGAGCCGGCGCCAAAGACCTCTTCCCAGAACTCTTGCAGCGCCAGATAATCGAGCCAGAAGGGCGCGCCCTGGCTTTCCTCGAACTGACCGGCCTGGGGATCCACCGGCGGCAGGGTCTCCAGGGCCGCCTGCCACCAGCTGTCCTCGCGCGTCATCTCCACCTCGCGGGCCAGCCCGGCGGCGCGCCCTTCGAGAACCTGCGCGGCAAAGACCTCCGCCAGCATCCGCGCCTGTGCGTCCAGATGCGCCACGATGCGGATATCCTCCGACAGCGGCGCCAGCAGCGCCTTCAGCCGGTCCAATTCGCTGCGGCGCGACAGCTGCGTGCCCAGCTGATGGGCGCTCAGGATCAGCGTGTGCGGGCTGTGCTGGGCCACGTCGCGGCGCAGATCCTCCAGCAGCGTCTCGCGCAGCTGGGCCTGTTTGGCCGCGCCGATGTAGCCGCGATTGTAGCGCAGCGGGTCGACGTGATCGGGATCGGTGACCGCCATGAACAGGCGGGTGTGGTTCTTGGCCCCCGCCGCGCGGGGCACCAGAACGCCCTTGTCCAGCAGCTGCGCCCGTTTCTCCGCCAGCACCGCCTGCACGCGCGTCGCGCCCGCCACATGAAGCCCGATATGTAGATAGATCCGCATCAGCCCGCCCTGTCCTGCGTTGTGTCCTGCGCTGTGTCCGGCGCCGCGTCGGACGGGGGCTGGCGTTCCCCGTCCGGATTGATGTTGGACTGTCCCCACCAGGGCAGGCGCCGCCCCAGGAACCGCTCCAGCCGCTGCGGCGCGTCCGCTGCGGCCACATCGACCTCCAGATACAGGGGGTCATCGCGGAACCAATGGGCCAGCGCCTCGTAATGGCCATCGATCCAGATCATCTGCTCGTCGATGTCGTGCCCATATCCGACCGGCAACCCCGGCACCGTCGACAGCGGCAGGCGCAGCTTGCCGAGGTTGTTCCAGCGCATGATCGAACGCGCCATCTCCTCGGTCGCCCGCCGGGTGGCGACAAAGCGCAGTTTTGGGTGCAGCTTGCGCAGCGCCAGTAGCATCGCATGGTCGCATTGCGGCCAGACCGAATTGCCGCCGTAGATAAAGCTCACCTCGCTCAGCGCGGTATAGCCCGACAGCAGCGCCGCCGGGTCGCCGTATTTATAGAGCCCCTCGTACATCAGGTTGCCGACAAACACGCGGTCGCTTGGATCAGCGGGATCTTCCTGGTCCTTGATACGGTGATCGGCCACGCGGTAGCCGGCGCGGATCAGCGCGTTCTTCAGCGTGGTGGTCCCGGATTTCGGCAGTCCGAGGTTGATGACGTCCAGTCCCATCAGTGCGGCCTCACGCCAGTCCCAGTCGCTGCAGCATGGCGTCTTCCTGCGGTGGCAGCGGCGCGGCGGCCTGCAACTGCGCCCGCATCTGCTGATAGGCGGGGTCCGCCAGCAGCGCATCCCGCCGCGCCAGATGACGCGCCACGCACTCCGCGTGCAGGCGGGCGATCTCCGGATCGGCCTTCAGTTCCGCCAGCGCGTCGTGCAGGGCCGGCAGCATCCGCTGGATCGAGCGATCCTCCCAGGCCGGGTCATTGCGCTCGCGCCAGTAAGTGTCGTCAAAGGCCCGGTTCTCGCGGTTCACATCGCCGCGGTCGGTCTTGACCAGATAGCTGTCCAGCGCCCGCAGTGCATAGTGGTTGAGCGTCGCCAGCGCGCGCGCGCCACGGGCGGGAAACTTGCGGATGCGGCGCGGGTTTGCCGCCACCAGAAACCGGTGCGGCACCGCCCGTCCGCTGCCGTCGCACCAGCGCGGGCGGGCCTCGGCCGGGGTGTTCTTGCGCAGGAACGGGCGATGCGCGCCGTAATAGCCCAGCGGAAAGTCCCGCCGGGTCAGCGTTTTGACCTCGATCGCCGTCTCGCCGCACCAGACATCCGGGTTGTGGCTGCGGGTGAATTGCTCGATCACCGGACGGTCCTCAAACGCCTCGACCCCGCCATTGGCAAAGAACTGGAAATTGAGCGAAATCGCCTGCGGCTCGGCGCAGGCGGCAATCAGCGCCGGGATGCTGTGATCGCCCACATGAATGTTGAGGAACTCGTCCACATCCGCGATCCACAGCCAGTCGGCCTGCTGCACCACCGGCTGGTGGGCGCAATCCTTCAGCGCCTCCATCTGATAGGCGCGCCCCTTCGCCGGGTTGGGCAGATGCGTGACACCGCCCCGCGCCGCCAGCGCATCCAGCAGCGCATCGGTGCCATCGCTGCAATCGTTGGAGTAGAACAGGAAATCGGTCACCCCGATCAGGCGGTTATAGGCAATCCACTCCAGCAGGAACGGACCCTCGTTCTTGACGCAGGTCACCGCGGTGATGCGCATGTCGCTGTTCCTTCCCCTCGTCGACCCAGGCCGCGGCGCGGTCCGGTCTGCCCTCTGCCCCTGTGCGTCTGCCCCTGTGCGTCTGCCCCCTGTGTCCGGGGCTGTGCGCGCGTATGACTTGTTGCATCCCCGCGCGCGCGCCGTCAATTGCCCTGACAGGAGAACACCACACCTGTTGCATCGCCTCCGCGTGACGCCTGTTGACGGCTGTTGACGGCTGGGCGCAGAGCGTGTCCTCTGGGCGTCGGAATATGCAATACAGGGGCACGCGGGCGGATGACCACAGAGGCAACAGAAGCGATGCCGCAGCAGGCGGCAGGGACGCAGGGATTTGCATCGATCGACGCGGTGCAGGCCCGGCTGGCCGCGGCCGGCTATGTCTGTGGCCGGGCGCTGGCCACCGTGGTCTTCCTCTCCGCCCGCCTCGGTCGGCCCCTGTTCCTGGAGGGCGAGGCTGGCGTCGGCAAGACCGAGATCGCAAGGGCGCTGTCCACCGTCACCGGCCGGCCTCTGATCCGGCTGCAATGCTACGAAGGGCTGGATGCGGCCAGTGCGGTCTATGAGTGGAACTTTGCCGCCCAGATGGTGGCGATCCGCGCCGCCGAGGCCTCCGGCACCGCCGACCGCAAGACCCTGCAAACCGAGATGTTCTCCGAGGATTTCCTGATCGCGCGGCCCTTGCTGCGGGCGATGCAACCTGACCCGCGCGGCGCGCCGATCCTGCTCATCGACGAGCTGGACCGCACCGACGAGCCGTTCGAGGCCTTCCTGCTGGAGGCGCTCTCGGACTTCCAGGTCACCATTCCGGAGTTGGGCACCATCAAGGCGCCAGAGCCGCCGACGGTGATCCTCACCTCCAACCGCACCCGCGAGGTGCATGACGCGTTGAAGCGGCGCTGCCTCTATCACTGGGTCGATTATCCCGATTTCGACCGCGAGATGCAGATCCTGCGCGCCCGCGTCCCCGAGGCCGCCGAGACCCTCAGCCGCGAGGTGGTCGCCTTTGTGCAGGCGCTGCGTACCGAGGATCTGTTCAAGAAACCCGGCGTGGCCGAAACCATCGATTGGGCCAACTGCCTGCTGGCGCTTGACGTGGTGGCGCTCAGCCCCGAAGTCATCGCCGACACGCTGGGCGCGATCCTGAAATATCAGGACGACATTGCAAAACTCCAGGAGTCCGAGGCCAAGCGCCTGCTGGATCAGGCCCGTGCCGCGCTGCCGGAGGGCTGACATGCGCCTTCATCTTTTTGAAAATATCCTGGGGGTGCGGGGGCAAGGCCCCCGCGCGTGCTGATGGCGGACTATGCCCAACGTGCTCTGCCGGATCGCCCGAAACTGGTGGCCAATCTCACCCATTTCGCCCGGGCGCTGCGCAAGGCCGGGCTGAAGGTCGGCACCGGGCGCGTCATTGACGCGGTGGAGGCGGTGGCCGCGGCGGGGTTCACCTCGCGGCGCGATTTCTACTGGACGCTGCACGCCTGTTTTGTGTCGCGCCCCGAGGACCGGGCGGTGTTTGCGCAGGTGTTCCGGCTCTACTGGCGCGATCCGCGCTATCTGGAACACATGATGGCGGCGATGCTGCCCGCGATCCGCGGCGTGCAGGAGGAGCGCGGCGCCAAACCCGCCGAGAAACGCGCCGCCGAGGCGCTGCTCGACGGGCAACTGCCCGATGTGCCGCCCGAAGACACGCCCGAAGGCACCGAGATCGAGCTGGACGCAACCATGACGCTCTCGGCCGAGGAGCGGCTGAAGACGCTGGATTTCGAACAGATGAGCGCGGCGGAGATCGCCGCGGCCAAACGCATGCTTGCAGGTCTGACCCTGCCGGTGAAACCGTTGAAAACGCGCCGCCATCGACCGGATGCGCATGGCGCGCGGGCGGATTGGCGGCGCACGATACGGGACGCCTGCCGCACCGGGGGCGACATCCACCGGATGGCCCGGACCGCCCGGGCAGAGCGCGATCCGACCCTGGTGGTGCTCTGCGACATTTCCGGCTCGATGAGCCAGTACAGCCGCATGGTGCTGCAGTTCCTGCATGCTGTCGCCAATGCGCGTGGCGGCCGCAAGTCACAGGGCTGGGCCAATGTGCATGGGTTCACCTTCGGCACCCGCCTGACCAATATCACCCGGCATCTGCGCCAGCGTGACGTGGACGCAGCGCTGGCCGCCGCCGGGGCCGAGGCGCAGGACTGGCAGGGCGGCACCCGGATCGGCGCCTGTCTGCATGCCTTCAACCGCGACTGGTCGCGCCGGGTGATGGGGCAGGGGGCGGTGGTGCTCCTGGTGACCGACGGGCTGGATCGCGAAGCACCGGAGGACCTGGCCCGCGAGATGCAGCGCCTGCGGTTGTCTTCCCGGCGCCTGATCTGGCTCAACCCGCTGTTGCGGTGGGACGGGTTTGCCCCGCGCGCCCAGGGCATCCGCGCCATGCTGCCCCATGTGGACAGCCTGCGCGCCGGTCACAGCATTGCCGCGCTCGAAGATCTGGCCGCCGTGATCTCGCGCCCCGAGGATGCCGGCGAAAAAGCGCGGCTGCTGGCGATGCTGGCGGAGTGAGCACGCAGCCCCCCGCCGCCGCACGCCACCGGCAGGCGCAATTTGGCACGATTTGTCCTTGATCTTCGCGGCTTTAGGGCCAAGCTTTGAGGGGCAACAGGCACCGGGATCCACACCATGACATCTGGCACCGAACAGGCTGACGCCGCCCGCTTTGAAAACGCCCCCGAACTGGCGCTGCACTGGCACCGCGAAGGGATCGGCGCGGTGCTGTGCACGGTGGTGCAGACCTGGGGCTCGGCGCCGCGCCGCACCGGCTCGCAACTGGTGGTGGGCGGTGATGGCCGCATCGAGGGCTCGGTCTCCGGCGGCTGCGTCGAGGGGGCGGTGATCCTGGAGGCGCAAGAGGCGCTGGCGCAGGGCGCCCACAAACTGCTGGAATTCGGCGTCAGCGATGATGATGCCTTTGCCGTCGGGCTGGCCTGCGGCGGCACCATCAAGGTGCTGCTGGAACCGGTCGGCAAGACGCTGGACGAAGAGACATTGGAGGCGCTGGTGCTGGCCCGTGCCGAACGCCGCCCGCTGGCCTATGAGGTCAACCTGACCAGCGGTCAGGGCCATCTGGTCAATACCGCCTCCTACCCCGACCGCATGCGGATGGATCGCTCCGGTGTCGAGGAGGATGGCGAGACCTTCGTGGCGGTGCACAACCCGCCGCTGCGGCTGATCCTGGTCGGCGCGGTGCATATCGCCAAGGCGCTGGTGCCGATGGCCCGGATCGCCGGCTATGACCCGATCCTGATCGAACCGCGCGCCGCCTTTGGCTCTGCCGAGCGGTTCCCGGGCGAGCGCATTCTCGACGACTGGCCAGATGAGGCGGTAGAAAAACTGGGACTGGATGCGCGCACCGCGCTGGTGCTCTTGACCCATGATCCCAAACTGGATGACCCGGCGCTGATGGCGGCGCTGCGGGCGGAGTGTTTCTATATCGGCGCGCTGGGCTCCAAACGCACCCACGGCCAGCGCCAGCAGCGGATGATCGCGGCGGGCTTCTCGCAGGACGATCTGGCCCGCGTCCACGGGCCTGTCGGGCTTGACATCGGCGCCGCCAGCCCGGCGGAAATCGCGGTGTCGATCCTCGCCGAAATGACCGGCGTGCTGCGGGGCAAGGTGGCATGAAATTCGGCCCACTCGCGCTGACCGCCGCCGAGGGGGCGCTCTTGGCGCACTCGCTGCAAGGGGCCGGCGGTCGGATTGCCAAGGGCACGCGGCTGACGGCGCAGGACCTCGACGCCCTTCGGGCCGCTGGCCATACCGAGGTGATCGCCGCGCGGCTGGACCCCTGTGACCTGCATGAGGATGATGCGGCGTTGCGGCTCGCGCAGGCGATGGCGCCGGATGCGGCGGCACTGGGGCTCCGGATCTCGGGTGCGGGGGCCGGGCGGGTGAACCTCTATGCCACCACGCCGGGGGTGGCACGGGTGCGCGCCGATCAGATCCTGGCGATGAACAGCGTCGATCCGATGATCTCGGTGGCGACGGTGCCGGATTTTCACCGGGTGGATGCAAACAGCATGGTCGCGACGATCAAGATCATCGCCTACGCGGTGCCCGATGCGGATCTGGCCCGCGCCGTGGCGGCGGCCTGGGCGGCGCTTCAGGTGCTGCCGCCGGTCTATGGCACCGCCAGCCTGATCGAAACCCGGGTGACCGAGGACACGCCCGCCGACAAGGGTCGCGCCGCGATGGCGGGGCGGCTGGACCGGATGGCAATGACCCTCAGCCCCCGCGTGGTGGTGCCGCACCGCGCCGCGGATATTGCGCAGGCGTTGGGCGACGCCCCGGGCGAGGTGCTGTTTGTCCTCACCGGCTCTGCCACCTCCGACCCCGCCGATGTCGCCCCCGAGGCGGTGCGGCTGGCGGGGGGCACGGTCACGCGCTTTGGCATGCCGGTGGATCCGGGCAACCTGCTGTTCCTCGGCCAGCTGGGGCAAAAGCCGGTGATCGGCCTGCCGGGCTGCGCCCGCTCGCCGGCGCTCAATGGTGCCGACTGGGTGTTGGAGCGGGTGGTCTGCGGCATTGAGGTGACGTCGGCGGATATTGCCGCGATGGGCGTGGGCGGTCTGTTGAAGGAAATCCCGACCCGGCCGCGGCCGCGGCGGGATGGGGAGTAAACACCGAAGCCCGTTCCTGTCGGTCAGAGGGGAAAACCTCACGCCGCGCCCCTTGCCGCAAAAATTCCTCGCGCCATCTCAAGACGCGTGATTAACTGATCTCAGCCAGACAAAGAATTTCAAGCTAGGGAGGAATTTATGACGAAGGTCTCCATGACCGTGAACGGTCGCCCCATGTCCGGGGAGGTCGAAGGTCGTACACTCTTGGTGTCGTTCCTGCGCGACCAGCAGGGGCTCACCGGCACCCATGTGGGCTGCGACACCAGCCAATGCGGTGCCTGCGTTGTCCATGTGGACGGCAAGGCGGTGAAATCCTGCACCATGCTGGCGCTTGAGGCCGAAGGGGCGGAGGTTGCCACCATCGAAGGCCAGGCGGCTCCTGACGGCACACTCAACGCGATACAGGCGGCGTTTCAGGAACACCACGGGCTGCAATGCGGATTTTGCACGCCCGGCATGGTGATGTCGGCAGCGGCGCTGCTGAAGGAGAACCCAAAACCCTCCGAGGGAGAGATCCGCCATTATCTGGAGGGCAACCTCTGTCGCTGCACCGGCTACCACAATATCGTCAAGGCGATCATGGCAGCCTCGGGTCAGGACGTGACCTCGATCGCGGCGGAATAACGCCCGCCCCAAGTGACCTGTGCCAGCCCGTTTGCAGACGGGCTGAGGAACGTAGCCCGTATCAATCCAGCGGACCGCTCGGTCAGGCGGCGCGGCGGGAAGAGGAGCCCAAAGCGCAACAGCCCAAAAGGACCCGGCCCGCATTCTGGGAGGAGTTTGGATTATGCCCAAGGATATTGACGCCAAGGAGAGCGGCATCGGCGCCGCCACCAAACGGCGCGAAGACATCAGGTTCCTGACGGGAACCGGCAATTATACCGACGACATCAATGTAAACGGTCAGGCCTATGTGCATTTCCTGCGCTCGGATGTGGCGCATGGGCGGATCACCTCGCTTGAGACTGCCGCGGCGGCAGCGATGCCCGGCGTGCTGCGGGTGTTCACCGGCGCGGATTTCGAAAGCGTTGGCGGGCTGCCCTGCGGCTGGCAAGTGACCGACCGCTTTGGCGAGGTGATGCAGGAACCGGCGCATCCGGTGCTGGCGCAGGGCAAGGTGCGCCATGTGGGCGATCCCATTGCCGCCGTGGTGGCCGAAAGCGCCGAATTGGCCCGCGATGCCGCCGAGGCGATCGAGCTGGAGATCGAAGACCTGCCCGCCGTGATCGACATGAAGGCGGCGCTGCAGGACGGCGCGCCCAAGGTCCACGACGATCTGACCTCCAACCTCTGCTACGACTGGGGTTTTGTGGAGGAAAACAAGGAGGCGGTGGCCAAGGCCTTTGATGAGGCCGCGCATGTCACCACGCTGGAGCTGGTCAACAACCGTCTGGTCGCCAACCCGATGGAGCCGCGCGTGGCGGTGGGCGATTTCAACCGCGCCACCGGTGAAAGCACGCTCTATACCACCAGCCAGAACCCGCATGTGATCCGGCTTTTGATGGGGGCCTTTGTGCTTGGCATCCCGGAGCATAAATTGCGCGTGGTGGCCCCGGATGTGGGCGGCGGTTTTGGCTCCAAGATCTTTCACTACGCCGAAGAGGCGTTCTGCACCTTTGCCGCCAAGGCGCTCAATCGTGCAGTGAAATGGACCTCCTCGCGGTCCGAGGCCTTTATGTCCGACGCCCATGGCCGCGATCATGTGACCAAGATCGAACTGGCTCTGGACGCGGACAACAACTTCACCGCGCTGCGCACGGAAACTTACGCCAATATGGGGGCGTATCTGTCGACCTTTGCGCCCTCGGTGCCCACCTGGCTGCATGGCACGCTGATGGCGGGCAATTACAAGACGCCGCTGATCTATGTGAACGTCAAGGCGGTGTTCACCAATACGGTGCCCGTCGATGCCTATCGCGGCGCGGGGCGGCCCGAGGCGACCTTCCAGCTGGAACGCGTTATCGACAAGGCGGCGGGAGAACTGGATGTCGACCCCATAGCGCTCCGGCGGCAGAACTTTGTCACCGAGTTCCCCTATGCCACGCCTGTCGCCGTGGAATATGACACCGGCGACTATGTGGCGACGATGGATAAGCTCGAAGAGATCGCGGACATCGCAGGCTTTGCCGCGCGCCGCGCCGAGAGCGAAAAGGCGGGCAAACTGCGCGGTCTGGGTGTGAACTGCTATATCGAGGCCTGCGGCATTGCGCCTTCGAACCTCGTCGGACAATTGGGCGCGCGCGCGGGGCTTTATGAGAGTGCGACAGTGCGGGTCAACGCCACCGGCGGCATCGTGGTGATGACCGGCAGCCATAGCCACGGGCAGGGGCATGAGACGTCCTTTCCACAGGTGATTTCCGAGATGATCGGCATCCCCGAGGATATGGTGGAGATCGAACATGGCGACACCAACAACGCGCCGATGGGCATGGGCACCTATGGCTCCCGCTCGCTGGCGGTGGGGGGCTCTGCCATGGTGCGCGCGACCGAGAAGATCATCAACAAGGCCAAGAAGATTGCCGCCCATCTGATGGAGGCCGCAGATGCCGATATCGAGCTGAAGGACGGAAAGTTCTCGGTTGCGGGCACGGATAAATCCGTCGCTTGGGGCGATGTGACGCTCGCCGCCTATGTGCCGCATAACTACCCGCTGGAGGAGATCGAGCCGGGGCTGGAGGAGACGGCGTTCTACGACCCGGCCAATTTCACCTATCCGGCGGGGGCCTATGCCTGCGAGGTGGAGGTCGATCCCGATACCGGCAAGGTCACCATCGAACGCTTTGCCGCCGCCGATGATTTTGGCAATGTGGTCAACCCGATGATCGTCGACGGTCAGGTGCATGGCGGTCTGGGGCAGGGCATCGGTCAGGCGCTCTTGGAGGGCTGTGTTTATGACGAGGACGGTCAGCTACTGTCGGCCTCCTTCATGGATTACGCCATGCCGCGGGCTGACGATGTGCCGTTCTATCAGGTCGATCATTCCTGCCAGACGCCCTGCACCCACAATCCGCTGGGGGTGAAGGGCTGTGGCGAGGCCGGGGCGATCGGCTCGCCGCCGGCGGTGGTCAACGCGGTGGTGGATGCGCTGCGCTCTGCCGGCAAGGATGTGACCCATATCGACATGCCGCTGACCCCCGCGCGGGTCTGGGCGGCGATGCAAGGTTGAGACGTCGGAGGGGGGGGGGGGGGGG
>NZ_JAYFEQ010000857.1:0-7904 GCF_055795085.1 Phormidium sp. CCY1219
ATGCCGGAAATCCGGGTTCTTTCCGATGTAGAACGATTGATGGCAATTCAAGAAGGCATCAAAACCGTTAATTCACTGGAAGAACTGCAGGAAATTTATCGCAGTTAGAGGCGTGCATTGTGTCGGAGGGGGTGGGGTACGATCGCACCCCACCCCCTCCCATTTATCCCCTCGCCATCTGCGCCGATCGCATCCCCTTCTGTTCATCAAAACTTCATCATTTTTCCCCATTTTCCTTCCGATTCCCGCGCCGACTCGCTGGAAACAAACGCAGCAAATTGCGCCGTCAAGTTTTCCTCTTCACCGTTACCAGGTCTGCATCATCTCCGTGAAATTACGGATAAAAATTGAGGAAAGACTGGGTTTGAATTGAGTCAAACGGAAAAATGGCGGCGATCGCCATCTGGATTTTAGAACTGTTAGAATGTAGATTAACCTAATCATAGGCTGAAACACTTCATCGGTTGCCTGCATCTCCATCTCGGTTGCGGGAGTGGTCACAGCGATCGCAATTTTGTCGTCTCTTTGCCACTCCAGTTTCCAGATGAGGGAAAAACTCGATCGCGATTTGTAATAAATCGTAATCTTATGTAAACTGAAGGTGCCAATAGAAGTCGTTTGGCCTTTAGTGGCGAGGAGGTGAAATTGATGTCCAAAGCACAAAACAACGGTAACGTCATGGTGGTTGATTTGGCTGAGGGAATTTTAGTCGGAACTCTCATGCCGAAGGACAACCTCCCCGCACTGCGTTCTGGGTTTGCCGGATATCCCGTCAACCCGCGCTGGAGTGTCGTGAAATATCGCGCCTGGAAAACCGGGCGGCGGTTGCGCGAGTCTCTGGATGCGGGCGAACTGATGGTGCGTTCTACAGACTCGATGCTGATCCGCGCCGAAGACGCTCCGCAAACCAAATCTGTCAAGTTCAATAAGCTAAAGCCCTGGGGTTCTAAACAACCGCCAATGGTGCTGGTATAGATAGGGTGAACGCAAGCCAAAATCTCACAAAAGGAGCGATCGCTATCCGAGTGCGATCGCTCCTCATTGCATTTAACCCGCAGCCGTAATCCGCTCGATCAGCTCTTGTTTCACTTGTTCCGCTTTCTCATTCTCAATTTGGCAGGTTCCCGCATTTGCATGACCCCCACCGCCATATTCCAGCATTAATTCCCCAATATTCGTCTTTGAAGTACGATTAAAAATCGACTTACCCACAGCAAACACCGTATTTTGCTTCTTCAGCCCCCACATCACGTGCATCGAAATATTGCACTCCGGGTTCATCGCATAAATCGTAAACCGATTCCCCGCATAAATAACCTCTTGGTCTCTCAAATCGATGACCACTAAATTATCATGCACCGTGGAACACTCGTTCAGTTGGTCTTTAAACTTCTCTTGCTGGTCGAAATATAAATCGAACCGTTCCCGCACGTCGGGCAAATCTAAAATTTCGTCAATCGTATGATTCCGGCAATAATCAATTAACTCCATCATTAACTGATAGTTAGAGATGCGGAAATTTTTAAACCGACCCAAGCCGGTGCGAGCATCCATCAGAAAGCTCAACAGCACCCAACCCGTCGGAGTCAAAACATCCGAGCGACTGAATTGAGCCGAATCCGACTTATCCACCGCCGCCATCATCTCCTCAGAGACATGGGCAAAAGTGTCTTTTCCGCCATAGTAATTATACACTACCCGCGCCGCCGAAGGAGCCTTGGGGTCGATAATATAATTATCTTTTATCTCCTTATTGCGAATCGTTTCGCTTTCGTGGTGATCGAACGCTAAATGAACGCCTTCCACATAAGGCAAATTCGTGGTAATATCGCGATCGCTAATCTCAATTTTTCCATCCTGCATATCCTTCGGATGGACGAATTTAATCTCGTCGATTTTATCCAGTTCTTTTAACAGCACCGCACAGACCAGGCCATCAAAATCACTGCGAGTCACCAATCTGTACTGTTTTTCAGTGCCAGACATAAATCCCCCTCCTATAACAAAACCGTGATAATGTTTCTATTGAAACCCATCTTTTTTCTAATGTCCAGAGGGCTGGCGCGATCGCCCATTCTCTCCCAAGGGCAACAAGGCGATCGGCAACCCTCCACAAATAATTGCCGAGTTATTCTAAATTCTCAATTCTCAATTCCGCCACCGGATCCTCCGCCTCAAACGGAGGGCCACCGCGCCAAATCTTCACAGAGCGGTCTAACCCCCCACTAGCAATCGAGTTACCATCCGGACTCCAAGCGATCGTCTGCGCCCAATTCAACTCCACAGACAACACCCCAATTAACTCACCCGTTCTTAAATCCCACAACCGGATTCCATCGCGACTGACACTGGCAAAAATCCCCCCCTTCGGATTCACTTGAATCGAACGAATCCAACTCTTATGTTCCACCAGGGTGTAAATAGATTCCCCACGAACCAAATCCCAACGGTGAATCCGACTGTCCAAACTCCCAGAAATCAAACTGCCCCCATCCGGAGTAAATGCCAAAGTGGTAATCCCCCGATCCTGTACGAACGGCGTTGCAATCGCATTGCCATAAATCGGCGTTTCATTCTCTGGAAGCAAAGGCCATAGGGTGATATTGCCCCCATCGTCACCGCCAGCAATCAGACGCCCATCCGGTCGAATAGCCACCGCATAGATCGGCTGAAATTTCACCAGAGAACCAATCAACTGCATTTCGCCGAGATCCCATAGTTTCATTCCATCTAACGCCCCACTGACCAGATTGCGTCCATCCGGCGTAATCGCCAGAGACAGAATGTGGCTAGAATGATCCAATAACGTATGGCGTAACTCTCCGGTTTCGAGATCCCAGACATTAATCAAACCGCCCTCGCCACCACTGACCAGAGTTTTGCCATCCGGACTAAAGGCAAGCGCCAGCACGCGGATTTGATGACCTTCCAAACGATAAATTCGTTTTTCTGCCTGTAAATCCCACACTTCAATTTTCGGATCGTTTCTGCCCCCGCCCACCGCCAGCAGTCTGCCATTGGGACTGAAGGCAAGGGATTGAATGGTAGCGGATTCCCCTTCGATGGTGAGGATCAGTTCCGGGTTCTGCCAAGATGCGGCGATCGCAGAAGGAACCGCAGGGGAAACAGGGGGCGGGAATTCGCCGGAAAAGCGAACCGGGAGAATGCGCTGCGACAGGGATTCGGTGGCGAAAGGCTTGGAAAATTCCCGGTTAGCCACAGGCGGGATCCTTGTCAGAGGCGCTGTGCTGTTGCCGATCGCGACTATCGGGGCAGCACCCAGGGCAAAAGTGCCGATCGCCAACCCCATCAGGATGCGATCGCGACTAGCATTTCTCGAAAGGCGAAAGGCACGAACCAGGGTTGAGGCTAAACGATTCAGGGGCAAACGAGTCACGTTCTAAAAACTATCCGCAACAGTGCGAGATTTATGGTAGAGGCTGACATCGCCTTTAGTCTACCCAGGCGTCCCATCGAGAAATCAGATCCAGGGGAAATTAAGGCTGAATATTCGGGCAAATCGTATGGGCAATGCGTTCCGCAGAGGGTTGTTCTTGCCACCCTTGCAGAATCCCTTGCAATTGGGAGCGAAGCATTTCCAACGCTTCGATCTGCTCGTCGATCGCCCGAACTTTTGCCTCTAAATGCTGTTTGACCTCCCCACAGGGCAACTCGCCGCGATCGTGAACCTGGAGAATTTCTTTAATTTCTTTCAAACTCAGTCCTAAAGATTGCGCCCGTTTAATAAATGCCAATCGATTGAGGACGCTTTTATCGAACAATCGGTAGCCCGACGGCGATCGCTCCACCGTCGGGACCAACAGCCCGATTTGTTCGTAGTAGCGAATGGTCTTGACGGGCAATTCAGCTTCTGCGGACACTTCACCGATTTTCAACGGGCGATCGGCTAGATGGCTTTCCATCATAGGGGGTTTCATCGGAACGTCATCAGACAAGAGTTTAATGAGGGGGATGTTTTTTATGAGACATCAACATCGGTAAGGGCTGACGAGAAGAACTCGCAGGGAGATAATGCTCCGGCACTTTTTCAGTTTCCGTGGGACGAGAGCGCTGGAGTTGCCACCACCGCAGCGCCAGTGCCAAACTCACCACCGTAATCCCAAATCCGAACAGAGAAGCGCTTTGCTCGACCCCTCCGATCGCGGCATCAACAGCTCCTACAGTCACGACAAAACTGGCGATCGGTTCTTGACGGTAGGCGGACTTTAAAAATCTCAGCCATGCAGCGTGCATCATGATTTCTTCGCTTCTAGTTTTTCTTTAATGTTAAAACCTACAGTTGACCCCCGAGTCCGGATTGCTCTCCAAACCCGTTCGCTACTTTAATTTTAACGGTTTGGCTGGAAATCGATCGGGAGGGGTGAATCTGGGGAAACAGGCGATCGCTTCCAAGCCAGTGGGTCTGGTATAGAGAGACTCTCCGGAGCATCGGGAGTTTCTGGGGGTTTTGCACGGCTACCCCAGCGGGCGATCGCCGCTCCCGTAAATAAGATGACGAGAGAAAATCGAGACTCCCGAGACAGTCCCTCATTTTCCCTCGCCTCAGAGATGGCGCGAACTAATTGAGACCCAGCCAAGAAAGCAGCCCTTGCCCGGTGAAGTATTCAATTACCAGGGTCAGGACAAAGCCAATCATCGCCGCTCGCCCATTTAAGCGCTCGGCATACTTGTTAAAGCCAAATTTCGGCTGTTCTAGGTTGGGGGTAACGGTGGGTTGCGGTTCGGTCATGGCGGTGCCAGTTAGTTACAATTCTTAACGATTGGTCGTCTTCTATTGTAGAGATGCTCGGTCCGAAGTCAACCGCAACGTCTCTAGAATCTGTTGATTTAAGCTATAAACCAGGATTATTCAGAGGTTGTTAATGGAAATAGGCGTTCCCAAAGAAACCAAAGATCGGGAATTTCGGGTGGGATTAAGTCCGAGTAGCGTCCGGGTTTTGGCAGACAACGGGCATTCGGTCTTCGTGGAAACCCATGCCGGTGTGGGTGCCGGTTTCACTGATGAAGACTACCAGCAGGCGGGAGCCAAGATCGTCTCCACGGCGAAAGCGGCGTGGAATCGCGACTTGGTAGTGAAGGTGAAAGAACCCTTGTCGCCAGAATATCAGTTTTTGCAACCAGGGCAACTGCTGTTTACTTACCTGCATTTAGCCGCCGATCGCAAGCTGACCGAGACCGCGATCGAGCGGGGGGTATGCGCGATCGCCTACGAAACCGTAGAACTTCCCGATGGGCGACTCCCCCTGCTCACCCCCATGAGTGTCATCGCCGGTCGCCTCTCGATCCAAATCGGCGCGAGATTCCTGGAACGCCAACAAGGAGGGCGCGGCGTCCTTCTCGGCGGCGTTCCCGGCGTCAAACCCGGCCATGTGGTGGTTTTGGGCGGCGGCGTCGTGGGTACGGAAGCGGCACGCATGGCCGTCGGTATGGGGGCGCGAGTCCAAATTTTAGATATCAATGTAGACCGCCTCGCCTATCTGGAAAGCTTGTTTGGGTCGCGGGTGGAATTGCTTTACAGCGAATCTTTACAAATCGAAGCGGCGGTGTCCGATGCTGACTTGCTCATCGGTGCGGTACTGGTTCCGGGCCGCCGCGCCCCCATTTTAGTCCCGCGCTCCTTTGTGGGCCAAATGCGCCCCGGTTCGGTGATTATCGATGTGGCGGTGGACCAAGGCGGTTGTGTGGAAACCTTGCATCCCACCTCCCACTCCAATCCCACCTATCTTGAGGAAGAAGTCGTCCATTATGGCGTGCCTAATATGCCAGGAGCTGTGCCTTGGACGGCCACGCAAGCACTCAATAATAGCACGTTACCTTATGTGGTGGAATTGGCTAACTCTGGCGTTAAAGCGTTAGAAAAAGATGGCCGGTTGGCTAAAGGGTTGAATGTACACCAACACCAGCTCATTCATCCCGTCTTGCAAGAGGTGTTCCCCGACATGAGTTAGGCGTAAAATACCTAACTCTCCGTGCAGCAAAATAACTTGCAGGCGTCCGTAGGGTGGCCTGTGGCCACCTCCCCACTTCATCCGGTTGACGAGGAGAGAACACCTGTACCAAAACCTCTGCGCTACTGAACCGAGACCCGAGAAGCAAGCGGTTTGTTGTTGTCTAGGAATTTCACCTTTTTTAGAAAAAATTTCTGCTTTTATTGTTGACAATTCTGCCAGGTTTTGGTATGATTTTATCATGGGAAAAGGTGCGGCCATATATATAGGGAAAATTTAGGCAGGGAGAGGGGTGGGGTAACTGGAGATCGCGCCTTTTTGCGTTTCAGCGTCCCAGGGTCAGGAAATCTCAATCACTCGAATTTTTTACCACATCGGCCATGCGGATTTTTCTCGAAACCGAACGACTGATTTTGCGCTACTTCACCCGAGAGGATAGCCATTTATTATATGAACTCGACCAGGATCCGGAAGTCATGCGATATATCAATGGCGGACATCCGGTAGAGTTATCCTATATTCAAGAGAATTTCTTACCCAAGCTATTAAAATTCTACGATTACTACGAACATTATGGAATTTGGGCAACGGTGGAAAAATCCAGTGGCGACTTTATCGGGTGGTTTCATTTAATGCCCGCCACCGATAGTAACTTTGCGGTAGAATTAAATCTCGTCACTTCAGAGGAAATGGCGTTGGGGTATCGTTTGCGTCAAGCAAGTTGGGGGAAAGGATACGCTACCGAAGGGTCGCGAATGCTAATGAAGAAAGGGTTTGGAGAATGGGGCGTAAAGCGCATCGTCGCCTGGGCATTAGTGGCGAACAAACCCTCAATTCGCGTGATGGAAAAAGTGGGGTTAAAGTTTGAAAGAAAGTTTGGGTTTGAACCGCATCAGTTGCCGAATTTTGCCCGACCGGAAGAGAGAAAAGCGGTGAAATATGGGTGCGATCGCGAAGAATTTCTAGAAGAATGCATCGGGGATTAGATAGACGCTGAATGGGATAAAAAAGGCTGACAGAGGATGCCGATAATTTTCTCATAACTGGTGATATAATAGTCGTCGAGGTCGATAAATGCAGTTTGACCGAGCAGCTTTAGGAATTTCCAAATTGCCCCGGTTGTTACCGCACCGTAAATCGTCGATAATTCCAAAGCGTCTCGCTGGTTGAAGCGCTGGGCCGCAATCATTTCCGCAATACATTGACCTAAACCGCTTTTGATATTTTCGTTTTTCGCTTCGACTAAAGTAACTACGGGACTGCGGATTTCGTACAGTTCTCTGGAAGCGGTGAGGATATAGTCGCAAAACCCGTTCAGTCCTAATTCCGGATCGACTTCAAATTCCGTCCCGGAAAAAAAGCCAATTTCTCCGTTAAAAATCCGGCGGACTTCGAGTAAAATTGGCGCGATTAGAAGTTCGGAACGAGCCTTTTCCATATTGATGGCATTGGCAAGGGGGAGATACTCGGTTAATGTCCTTTTTAGGTAGTCGCTGGATGCGATTTCCCGGACATTGACAAATAAATGTTGGGCTTCATCCACCGTTAAATTAAACGCAGTTCTCATATGGGTGAGGTAACGAATTTTTTACCTCAAAGGTGCAAGCGCGGTTGAGGCTATTCGGCTGCGGATCGCATCAAGCAACAGACCTGCTATATTTCACCACCACGCGATCGCTTGGTGGAAAAAAACTGTCCCGATGAGCGGAATAGTTATTTATCCTTAGTCCAACTCTCAGATATGGAAAAAAACAGACCAATTAGCACAATGGTTATTTATCCTTAGTCCAACTCTCAGATATGAAAAAAAACTATACCGATGAGCGGAATAGTTATTTATCCTTAGTCCAACTCTCAGATAGCGCAATGGTTATTTATCCCTAGTCCAACTCTCAGATATGGAAAAACATGCCTATTAGCGCAATGGTTATTTAT
>NZ_JAYFEQ010000858.1:0-52336 GCF_055795085.1 Phormidium sp. CCY1219
GACGGCGGCTAAAGCCGCACGTTCGTTTTTCCTCCCCCGGCTAAAGCACGGGGGTTTCCAAACGTATCGGAGGTTATTATGATTCGTCAACTGGTAGAAAAAGCCCTCTATATCAAGCAATTAACTCCCGATATTGAAAATGGGATTAACTCCGAGTTAACCAGGCTAGGATATATCGATGATGTGGATTATGAAGCCCTAGAGTTATTGATGGCAGAGATGGATGCAGGACGCATTCAGCTCGTAGCCAGCCGATAACCCCTACAAAGCTGCGATCGCAGCTCAGCACCAGCAAATCGGCACCAGTGGTTACATCCTCTGGGGCAAAATTTTAGGGTGCATTGCTTCAACCTTGCTCGGGTTCCACCTCATCCACCCGACAACCCGTCAGCAGCGACTCGAGCCTCAACCCCCCACAGTCTAGAAAAACACTGTTGAGCCGCCCCAAGGGTAAGGTAAACTGTCTAATGGTTTTCTACCCTTAGCAGGAGCTGATTGTCTAGTCGTCATGGAGTTTGCCAACCGTTTAAAGAAAATCCCCCCTTATTTATTTGCCGAGATTGACCGCAAACGAAAGGAATTATTATCTCAGGGGATTGATATTATCAATTTGGGTGTGGGAGACCCGGACAAACCGACTCCCGATCGCATTCTCCAGGCAATGCATGAAGCCATTGACAATCCAGCCACCCATAACTACCCCCCTTACCGAGGCACGAACGACTTCCGAGAAGCAGTGGTGCAGTGGATGGAACACCGATTTGGCGTAACGGGACTCAACCCGCAAACCCAGGTCGTTGCTTCGATTGGCTCGAAAGAAGCCATCCACAATACGTTTTTAGCATTTGTGGATCCTGACGACTACACCCTGATTCCCGATCCGGGATATCCGGTCTACCGAACGGGAACCTTATTTGCCGGTGGCGAACCCTACATCATGCCACTGAAACCGGACAATGACTTCTTGCCGGATTTAAACGCCATTCCCGAAGCCGTTGCCAGAAAAGCAAAACTGCTATGGATTAATTACCCCAACAATCCCACCAGCGCTGTAGCCAATTTGCAGTTTTTTGGAAGATTGGTGGCATTTTGCCGAGAATACGATATTTTGCTATGCCACGATTGTGCCTACTCGGAAATCGCGTTTGATGGATATCAGCCTCCAAGCGTGCTGCAAGTCAAGGGGGCGATAGATGTGGCCATCGAATTTCACAGTTTGTCTAAATCTTTTAACATGGCAGGCTGGCGGGTGGGTTTTGTGGTGGGGAATGCAAGTGCAATTCAAGCCCTGGCGCAGGTGAAATCTAATGTAGACTCCGGGGTGTTTAAGGCCATTCAACAAGCGGCGATCGCTGGTTTTTTGACCCCAAAAGCAGAACTCCACGCCATCCGCTCGGTTTATCACCAACGTCGAGACCTCCTGATTGCCGGACTACAATCGCTCGGGTGGCCCGTGCAACCGCCCAAAGCCACCCTTTACGTGTGGACACCCGTTCCGCAAGGGTATTCTTCTACAGAATTTACCACCTTACTTCTAGAAAACTGTGGGATTATCGTCCCTCCTGGGAATGGGTACGGAGTCTTCGGGGAAGGCTTCGTTCGCATCGCCCTCACCCTCCCCGAAGCGCGCATCACCGAAGCGATCGAGCGCATGAAACATGCGGGGATTCATTACGCTTAACTCCTGTAGGAATTCCCTCTCAATCGGCTTGTGGGTCTCCTTGCTCTGTAGGCACTCCATTGCCAATTTTCTGAAACACATGGGGATAGGCGTGCCAAACCTGCTGTACGAAGCCTCTAAGTTGCTGATGGTTCATTTTTGCGGTTTCCGGCGCAGGGGAGGCAGAATTCTCAAGCTGCGCGAACAGGGAAATCACCTCCGTATCCACCGCCAGTCGAAATAAATGAATCGGCCACACCAGATCGGCACCCTCGCGCAGATCGTAAAGCGATCGCGGCGATTCCTGAAAGGGGTCTCGGGTGTCACTCGGCCAAACTGCCAACATAAGAGGGCGGATCCAAAGCATTCCGCGATTTTCTACGATTTGAATCACTTCTGCATACAGGTAGCGACCAAGATGTTCGAGGCAAACTATCTGATAGGGTTGAAAAACTTGGGAAACTTCCATTCCTGTGAGTTTGACACAACGATGGCAATATCAACAGCAGATGTTATAGTTTTGTATTTTATTCCACAGACCGATGGGGAAACGGCGGGGTGAAACTTGCGGGCTTTCCAGGGTGGGGCTCGGGATGGGAAGGGGCGATCGCCACTCGGAAAATTATCCCCTTCATTCACCGAGGCTGAACCTGAATCGATGCAGCGCCTGAGCAATCCCTGTGATTTTCCTCCCCCGAGTGGTTGGGTTTTCTCAGTCCACACCCTAAGAAAACCATTCAGATGGGAAGAATAGTTGTTGGGGCATCGAAGCCACGGAATTTTGGTGGCGCTTATCGGGCACCCCTCCCGAGCAAGGTAGGAGTGTCCCATCCGGAAAAGAAGGTGAAGGCAGTGAAAAATGATTGGCAAATCAAGGATGAATCGATTAAACTAACACAGCTTGTCATCAAGCCTTGGTCTTCGTCTAAACGGGCTTGGTAGGGCAAGAGCGTTTTATCCCCTCTGGGTCGATTGCACGATCGCGATAAGACAAACCCGATGAACGATACGTTAATTTGGGAAACTGTCCCACGTCCTTCGTCCCATCCAGGCTCGCAACATGCTATCTTTCAAACCAGCTTTAAATATTATGTTAATCCATTGAAGTTCAGATATCGTTAGAGGCCCAACTCAGACGCTTGCGCGAGCGTCACGAGCAACCAGGCAAACCTCTACGGCTGTGTTATTTGTCTAAACAACGGCTCCACAGGAGAAATTGGGTGAAACCGCAAGTATTTTCTTGGCTACTACCTTCCGCAATCAGTGTCTTGCTGCTAGCAAGTCCGTCTCAAGCAGCACAACTGGAGTTTTGGCGTTTTGATACCAGTCAAAACCGACTTCACTTTACGACAGAAGGGGGGGTGCAACCGAAGGCGCAATTAATTGCCAATCCCACTCGGTTGGTGATTGATTTACCCGGAACCACCCTCGGACGTCCTACGGTGACTCAGCCGATTGTGAAGGAGGGATTTCAATCCATTCGGGTGGGTCAGTTTGAATCTGACACGGCTCGGTTGGTGATTGAACTCAGCCCGGGTTACACGTTAGACCCGGGAGAGGTGAAATTTAGAGGCATAACGGCCAATCAGTGGACCGTGGAAGTCCCCACTCCGCAACGGCGAGGTGCAGTATCGAGTCGGGCCTCCGAACCAGAACGGCTGTATGGAGAAGCATCCCGGGACGAGATGGCGATCGCGGCGGGAGGCATTCAACTGGAGAATGTTCAGGTGACGCCGGATGGCTTTTTTATCCGGACGCAGGGGGGAGAGCCACAAATTGAAGTCCAGCGCAATAATGACGAAGGGGCTTTGTATGTAGATTTACAAGGAGCTACCATTTCGTCGGATATGCGATGGAGAGACCAGCTTTACAATCAGCATGGGGTGGCGCGTCTGAATGTTAGGCAGGTAGAGTCCTCGCCGCCAGTGGTGCGCCTGACGTTTCTGCTCAGCGATCGCGACTCGGAGTGGTTGGCGACAGGGAGCAGTTTTGGGGGCGTGGTGCTCTTGCCGAATGCTAGCGGGTCGGGAACTCCCGGAAATGTAGCATCTAGGTCCAGGTCGAGGAGCGATCGCCTGGTGGAAATTGAGGGGGTCGAACTTCAAAGAGATGGTTCGCAAATTTTGGTGAGATCCGATAGCCCGTTTACCTACACCAGCGGATGGGATCGCGCTTCAGGAGCTTATAAAATCTCGATTCCATCGGCACGTCTCTCCAACGGGGTTAGACCGCCAAAACCTACCGGAAACCGATCTTTTTTGTGGGTTCGCCTGGAACAAGAAGACCGGGAAACTGTGGCAATTTTAGTGCAGCCATCGGCTGGGGTGCGAATTGGTCAACTCACTCAGCCGAGTCCGGAAGTGCTCTCCGTGGCGTTGGACGGGCCGCGTCAAACTTCTGCTTCGAGTTCTAGGGGAACGGGTTCGGTGGCTCCACCCCAGCGCAATCCAAGGCCGAATTCGATGCGTCTGCCTCGCAATGCCCGCGTGGTGGTGGCGATCGACGCCGGACATGGCGGTCGCGATCCGGGTGCAATTGGGATTGGCGGAATTCAAGAAAAGGATATCGTGCTGCCGATCTCGGAACGGGTGGCGGCAATTTTAGAGCAAAATGGGGTGCAAGCGATTTTAACTCGTAGCGACGATCGCGAAATCGATTTGGCTCCTCGGGTCCAGCTTGCTAATCGGGTGAATGCGGATCTGTTTGTTAGCGTTCACGCCAATGCGATCGATATGAGTCGTCCTGATGTGAATGGCATCGAGACCTATTATTATGCTACGGGGAATGGTCTGGCGCGGACGATTCACAACAGTGTGCTACAGATGAGCGGATCGCGCGATCGCGGCGTGCGCCGAGCTAGATTTTATGTGTTGCGGCACACCTCCATGCCGGCGGTTTTGGTAGAAGTCGGTTTTGTCACTGGTGCGGAGGATGCACCGCGATTGGCAACTGTGGCCCATCAAAACCAATTGGCTGAGGCGATCGCTCGCGGTATCCTACAGTACCTTCAGAATCGTTAATTTCTGCGTGGGTCTGCAACCGGTTAGTCCCTCGGACCGACCGAGTGCTTAGACAGCAGCGGGTTGACTTCATCGAACGAACAGTTTTCGTCCGTTGCACCAAACTCGCCTTTAGACCTGAACTCTGCATCAAACTCAACTCTATCTCTAGCCTCGTGTCTAACTTTATCGATCCTGTCTCCAGTGCCTCTCGAGATGCCGACGCAACCAGCTTTTCGCCATCCTCGTCTCGCTCTCCCGACCCACTTTTCCCAGAGACGCCAGTAGGTGCGTCTTCACAACCCCGCCCTCGCAAACCCTTTGGGGGAAATATCCAAAAAGCTAGAATTGGAATTTTTGACAGTGGGGTGGGGGGACTGACGGTTTTACGAGAACTTTACCGACAATTACCTTCCGAGTCGATTCTTTATTTTGCCGATACGGCTCGCCTCCCTTATGGCAACCGCCAGCCGGCAGAAATCGTGCAATTCGTGCGCGAGATTCTCTGCTGGATGGAGTCACAGGGGGTGAAAATGGTGATTATGGCGTGCAATACCAGTTCGGCTTTGGCACTCGAAACCGTACAATCGGAATTTGATGTGCCAATTTTGGGGCTGATTTTACCGGGAGCGCGGGCGGCTGTCCGGCAAGGTCGCAGAATTGGCGTGATTGCAACTCCAGCTACCGCCGCAAGTAATGCGTATCGGCGAGCGATTCAGGAAATGAATCCTCAGTGTCGGGTTTGGCAAGTGGGGTGTCCGGAATTTGTGCCGTTAATCGAGCGCAATCGAATTCACGATTCTTACACGATGGAAGTGGCGCGGGAATATCTTGCGCCCCTACAGGAGCAGCAAATTGATACCTTGATTTACGGCTGTACTCACTATCCGCTTTTGGCCCGCGTACTCAAGTCCATTTTGCCGAGGTCGGTGCAATTGGTGGATCCGGCTGTATGGGTGGTGCAAGCTGCGGCTCGAGAACTCGAAGCTTTGGGATTGCGCGATACTGGTGCTGCCCTGCCAACTCGATTTGGGGTGAGCGGTTGTCCGGAAGAGTTTGGCCAACGTGCGGTGCAGTGGCTCGGTTGTACTCCCACGGTGGAAAAAGTTTGCTTACCTCAGCCAGAAAGCGAGCCTTTACCGCTTAAACCTTTGGAGTAGCAGTGGGTTTGGCGGATCGAATGGAAGTCAACCCGCAGCGCGATTTTGCTGCGGGTTGACTTTTTCGATTCTGCGATCGAGTAGTTTGTTGACCACAGAGGGTTCTGCTGCGGCTGTTGACCCGATCGCTGAGATCGGGAATGTGCCTAAATTGGGCTAGGGACGCGAACTCGATCCTCTCGCGTGTCGTCCTACTAAGCTCAATAGCAGATAAATTGCTAACAAATAACCGGTTGCCAGAATCGGAATAATCAAAGGCATATCGTGGTAAGTCATAGTACGGCCAGATGAGGTAAGCGAGGAGGTCTTGAACTTAAATGTTTATGAGAAATCTTTGGCTCAGCATTCTCAGGCAGGAAACTGACCGCAAGAATGCTGACCCACCACAGGCCAAGCTCGGAACATCGCGAGCCGCGCCTCCCTCGGGGCGATATCTCGCCCTTGCCCCCGCGCTTTGGAGCCAGACTCGCAGTCTCGATCGCCGCAACCTACCTTCGCGAGATGACTGCAGCTTGATGCCTGCGTCCTCCTTCCAAAACAGCTCAGGAGCGAACAAAACAATTAGAATCATGCCGTGGAGGCGAGACCTTTTCCTGCTCCAGTATCGGGTACTCCTGGGCGGAACCCGCTCGGCGTAACCCGCTCTGGGTTTTCTTGAGGTCTGCGAACAGATTGGGTTCCTCCAGCTAAGAGCAGGTCGGGAACCAATACAATTAGGGAATTCCCCTAAAGTTTTTGCCAAATCCACAGCACCCCTCAGTTACAAATCGTAACCGAATCTGGGATTTCCGTGGTTCGAGCTATAGCCTCTCCTAAAAGGAGACCCAAATTAGGAAGGCTACCTGTAGCTGGGATATTGCCCCCAGTGCGTACTCCGCTACAACAGACATTCACAACGGAAGTCAGCAAGACCTACAGCCGTTGTGGCGCTTTATGTATGGAAATGTTTCAATTATTACGATTTAGGATAACACAAGATGGCTGAATTGGAACGGGTTTTGCCAAATTGCTTAACAATTCTCTACAATTGACGCAGCAAGCTGCTGGATGAGATTTGAGGAGTTTTTTGTCATAAAACTTTCGGATTGCCAGAGGCTTCGCTTAGAATGTATGTAAAATTTCGTAACTTGACGCCTGAGTCGGCCTATCCATGACCTCAACCACCTCCCTATTTTCCCCGGTTGAAGCAGACCTGCGTTTGTTGACCGAGAATCTGAAAAAGCTTGTTGGGGCCCGTCACCCCATATTATTCGCTGCGGCGGAGTACCTCTTCGGCGCTAGGGGAAAACGGGTGAGGCCAGCAATTGTCCTGTTGCTCTCGAGAGCGACGATACCCGATCGACAACTGACCCCCCGGCATCGGCGGTTAGCGGCCATCACCGAAATGATCCACACCGCCAGCTTGGTGCATGACGATGTGGTGGACGAATCTGAAGTTCGCCGAGGGGTGCCTACGGTTCACAGCCGATTTGGCAACCGCGTGGCGGTGTTGGCAGGAGATTTTCTGTTTGCCCAGTCTTCCTGGTACCTAGCGAATTTAGATAACTTGGAAGTTGTCAAACTTCTTTCAGAAGTAATTATGGATCTCGCGGAAGGGGAAATTCAACAAGGACTGAATCGATTTGACAGCCATTTGTCAATTGAAGCATACCTAGAAAAAAGCTATTATAAAACTGCCTCCTTAATTGCCAACAGTGCGAAAGCCGCTGGTATATTAAGTGAGGTAACAGCGGAAATGGCCGAGGACTTTTATCAATATGGCCGTCATATTGGTCTGGCCTTCCAAATTGTGGACGATATCTTGGACTTCACCGGTTCGACGGAAAGCTTAGGCAAAAACGCGGGTTCGGATCTCCAAAGTGGGAATCTGACAGCCCCGGTGTTATTTGCCCTGGAAGAAAAACCTTATTTGGAAGTCTTGATCGAGCGCGAGTTTGCTGAAGCAGACGACTTGGAAAAGGCGATGACCCTGATTAAAGAGTCAAACGGGATTTCACGATCGCGAGAACTGGCGGCTCATCATGCCGAAGTGGCGGTGAAACATCTAAATTGCCTAGAGCCATCGGAATGTTCTGAAGCGTTGGTGAAGTTGGCTGATTACGTCCTGAGCCGTCTGTATTAGCAATGAGGGTTCAGCAAGAGGAAAGCTCTGCTGGAACGCGCACGCCCCGGGCGATCGCCAGACATCGCCAGAAAATCACTGGCGATGCTGTAGATCCCCGGATGCGTTGCGGCTTCTATCTCAGGCAATGTCTGGCGGAAGCTGGCTCGATTTGGGACGCTTCGGTGAATGCTGTAGGTACTTCTGTAGCTGAAGCCGGATCGGATGTTGAATGTCTTGACGAGGGACTTCCGTGCCGCTAGTCAGTTCCCCGGGGGTCTCAAAGAAAACCACACTATCCACAGTATCAATCGTGACCATCTGAAACAAAATGTGAATCACTGGCACGGGCAGAGCGATCGCTTGAGACGCTTTGGGAGCATAAGCACTGTTTTTAGCGTCCTCTAACGAAGGAAACGCATAAATCACCTTTTTTTCAATATCAGGTTGGGCGCGATTGCTTAACGTAGTCACTACCCAACGCTGGTTGAGGGTTTGCAGGATGTAATACTGGGAATGGCGCAACTGAACAGCGATCTGCTCGAGCGCTGGCGCGATCGCCTTTATAATTCCCGGAGTTTGTCCATCTTGGGGTGCATTGTCAATTAACAGCCGAACTTGTTGGTCTAAATCCATGTTGACACTGTTGCAACTTTAGATCGTCTCTTCAAGTTTAGCTGTTGGAATCTCTAGTCAAAGCTAGGGTTGTTGATAGTTACAAACCATGATGGCAAAAATCGACGGGCGCGTGGAAGAAATATTAGAATTTTTATTGACACAACTCCAGCAGTCCACTCGTGCTTCTGAACAAAACTGCCGGGAGGTAGCCGCCCGCATAGCCGCAGAAGTAACCCGGATTTGCCAAGAAAGCAAGCGCATTCAAGCCTCTGGAGAGGAGCAAACTTGGATGGAGATCCTGGCGAGACATCGCCTACAGCAATGTCTCAACTACTACAAGCTAGGAGCAAGAGCCGGAAGAGTGGAATTGCACAGTACCCTGAGTGCGATTGTTTATCGTTACATAACTCCTCCCCAAATCCAATCGAGCTATCAAGCAAGATTAAGCCTGATTGAAGATTTTTTGCAGGGATTTTACCTCGAATCCTTGAATGCTTTTCGACGAGAAGCACAACTCGATCCAACATTTTCACCGTCAACCCTGTTAGAACTGGCCGAATACATGGCCTTTACCGAAAGATATGGAAAGCGACGCATTCCCTTGCCTGGGGGGCGCTCTCAGCAGCTCATCATCTTGCGATCGCAGACCTGCGCCCAACAGCAACCGCCGGAAACCACTGTAGATATGGAACAAGCGGCAGAAGGAGCGGGGGTGGAGTCGGACAAAACCTGGAATGACTCCTCGGTGCAGCAGGTGCGAGAGGCAATGGTGGATCTCGACTCGGAACCGGCGGAGGATTCCCTGCGCGAAACTGTAGTCAAAGAATTAATGAGTTACCTGCAAGAGCGGGGTCAACAAGACTGTGCCGACTACTTTACCTTGCGCTTGCAAGATTTACCCACCAGCGAAATCGAAGAAATTCTCGGTCTGACGCCTCGTCAGCGAGATTACTTACAACAGCGCTTTAAATACCATTTGATTCGCTTTGCCCTCTCCCATCGCTGGGAACTGGTGCATCAATGGTTAGAAGCGGATTTAGAGCGCAACTTGGGTCTTAGCCCAAGCCAATGGAAAGACTTTCAAACCAAAATCGGTCCGGAGCAGTTGCAACTACTCGAGCTCAAGCAAAAAAAAGTACCCGATCCAGAAATCGCCCAAAAACTCGGTTGTACCGTCAATCAACTGCAAAAACGGTGGTTTAAACTGCTAGAAGCAGCCTGGGGTCTTCGCAACGCTCGGGATTCCGGAAAAAGTGCATCTACAGATGAATAGGGGGTTAACACATGACTAGGGACGAGCAAGTTTTCAAATACCTTGCTTCCTCAGAAGCGATCGAGCAACATCTACTCGCTTGGCTCTTGCAAAAGCCGATCGCCAGCGATCGGCCACCCACTGGGGAGCTGGCAAGTCCCGAAACACCTCCGGGGGAAAATGAAAATTTCGTCGCCCAGGACGAAACCGACGACTTACATCCCCTCGATTCGCAAGCGATCGACCCCCCACCCGGGACAGCGGGTGACTCGGAGGCCGGATTTGCAAACCTCAATGAATCGAGTTTCGGAGGAGATCCACCAACTAAACCAGGAGAGATACCTGCCGTGCAAGACCGTTTTTATGCACTCGTGAAGCGCCGACTCCAAGCTGAAATCCTTTCATCTCCGCCCCTATTCCCCTGGGAAACCGAGATACTGGATTACGAACCTGAGAACATTGACTTTTCTCTCGCGCAAGAAGTTCCCGCTATGGTGTGGAGCGCTCAATTACCCGCCTTGAGCCTGCCAATTTCCCTGCCGGAAAAAGTTTTGGCTCAAATCCTCGCTCGCTCTCAGACCCTCGTTCAATCCTCCGTGCGCGAAGGTGCCAAATTAGTCCGAGCGGTGGAAGAATTATTCCCCGATCGCTTTACCACCCTAAACCACCTGGCGGGATTGGTCATGCAAATGTCTCCCACCCGAGGCTCGAACTCTTCCACCACCAATCCAGTCTCCAAAACCGCTGGTGAATTTCCCGCCACCTACGAAGCGGCTACATCCGATCAACAAATGGTCCTGTGTTTGCTGGCGGCGCGAGAAATTATGGGCACCCTGAGCATGACGGTTCGGGCTTGTGGGCATCCGGTGGAACGACAATGGCTGACCAGTGCGGGGATGCTGAGCATTCAAGTTCAATATCTCCACCGGGATCCGGAGGCTTCTTCCTCCACCGAGTCTGGAGCCTCTCTCAAGGTTCAGGCTCAATTGCCTTGTGCCGGCAGTTTGCACCTGCATCATGGAGAAACTCAAACCACTGCCCAACGCCCGCATTCTGGGGTCTTGAGTGTGGAACTCAACGACGCGCAACCTAACCAAACTTATCTGTTAGAAGTTCGCTTCCACAATCACGACAATAACTCCCTTACCTTTGTCGTTTTTCCCACCACTGACACCCAAAGATAAATGCAAAAACGCCGAACCTTCCCTTAAAGTAGGAAGAAAATTCCCCTTCTTCCTACCCCTACATTTCCTTCCACGATTTATGTTTAACTTTTCAGGGACTCAGCATCTGCAAAACCTCCCCTTAGTCGGTCGTCTATGGCAGCAGCTTAAAACCTTGCCAACTCCCGTGGTGGAGGACTCTCTTTCCCTCCGCGTTCTGGTGCAATCACTGGTTCTGGTGGGAATTGTGGCGACTGATGTGGCAGCAGGAACTTCTATGAGTCTGTGGGCGGTTCCGGCGAGCATTCTCGGTGCAACTTGGAGCTGGTATCGACGGCGCAATCGCAATATTGCGGTCAAGTTCCTGCTCGCCATCGGAATGCTGGTGGCGTTGGCGGCGTTCTTCGGGCGCTTGGTGGAAGAACTCAACGACACCCGGGTGGTTTTGGCGGAATTATTAATTCAACTTCAAGTTCTCCATAGCTTTGACCTACCGCGCCGACAAGACTTGGGATATTCGATGGCGATCGCCTTGATTCTGTTAGGGGTCGCCGGAACGGTTAGCCAAACGTTAGCCTTCGCCCCTTTTTTGCTGGTATTTTTAGCGATCGCCCTGCCAACTCTTGTCTTAGATTATCGCTCTCGCTTGGGCCTGACTCCCTCGCCCCGTGGAAAAACCAAACGCAAACGCCGTCAACTCAACGTCTCGGCGCTCAAATTTTACGCTATCCTTTTCGCGGCGATCGTCTCTTTGGGACTGGGGATTTTTGCCCTCCTGCCTCGCTTTCCGAGCTACCAACTCCAAACGTTTCCGGTGAGTTCTGGCATCGAATTCGAGGGGGAATTTGACGGTCGCAGTATTGTCAACCCGGGTTATAGTAACGGGGACGGCGAAGGCACCGGCACGGGGGAGGGTTCTTCCGATGACGCTGCCGGCGAACTCGACGACACATTTTACTACGGTTTTAACACCCGCATCAATCAAAACCTGCGCGGCGAAATGACGCCCCAGGTGGTGATGCGGGTGCGATCGCAGGCTCCCGGTTTTTGGCGAGTGCTGGCATTTGACCGCTACACGGGTAAAGGTTGGGAAATCTCTCGCAATGAAGATGCCGAAACTCTCGATCGCCCAAGCTGGACTTACCAATTCGTGATTCCTAACGAGAAACCCCGAGTCCCGCATCGAGATGTGGTTCAAAGTTACACGGCGGTTTCCGATTTGCCGAATATTATTCCCGCACTTGCCGATCCGAAGATTCTTTATTTTCCCACGGAACAAATCGCGGTGGATCCGGAGGGCAGTCTGCGATCGCCCCTGGGGTTAATTGAAGGTCTGACTTATACGGTGATTTCTGAAGTCCCCTACCGCGATCGCACCGCTTTAGGTCAAGCGCCCACGGACTATTCTGACCAAACTCGCAAATACTATCTCCAAGTTCCACCGGCAATCTCCGATCGCGTCCGCCAACGCACTGAAGAAATCTTACAAACCTCCCCCAAACCCCTCACTTCGGTTTACGAAAAATCCCTTTATCTCGCCCAATACCTCAAACAAAACTACACCATCCCCTCAGACCCCTTCGGTTTGCCTTTTTTGGATCCTGATGAAGATTTGGTCCTCCAGTTTCTCTTCGAGGTGCAAGGAGGCTACCCGGATCACTTCTCCACGGTTTATACCATCATGCTGCGTTCTATTGGTATTCCAGCGCGTCTGGTGGTCGGTTTTGCTCCGGGAGACTTTAATCCCTTTACCGGTCTTTATGTGGTTCAAAATACCGATGCTTATGCGATGACTGAGGTCTATTTTCCTGAGTTCGGTTGGTTTGCCTTTGACCCCATTCCCGGTCACGACCTCATTCCTCCGTCAATTGAAGAATCTCGACGGTTTGGCGTTTTGCGGCAGTTTTGGAACTGGGTGGCGGGTTGGTTGCCCTCTCCAGTAACCGGTCTGCTCGAAGGAATTTTTTCCGCTCTGGGCACCTGGGTGCTTGGCAGTATTGCTTGGCTTTTTCGCCTGTTTACCCGGGGTTGGGTGGGTCTGTTTGCCGGCTTGATTTTAGTGACCAGTATCGGATTTCTCGGTTGGTTGGCTTGGAATGGATTCGTGCAGTGGCGCTATGGTCGTTTCCTGGGAAAAATGCCGCCGATGGAACGGCTTTATCGTCAAACTCTGGATACTTTAAAGCGTCAGGGATATCGCAAGCATCCAGCACAAACGCCGTTTGAGTACGCGCGGGAGTTGCGCCGACACCAAACGAATCTGGATGTGGGGGCGATCGAAGAAATTTCCCAGGCTTATATTCGTTGGCGTTATGGTCGTCAAGAACCCAATATCGAGCACCTGCGCCAACGGTTGCAAGGGTTGAAAAAGCGATCGCTCCGCCAGCGTTAAAAAAGCGCGGTGAGGATAACAAATACCGCCAGTTGAGATATCCAATTCAACCATAGGCTGATGATTCCTCACCGCATTCTTCTACCAAATAACATAATGCCCGGAAGCGAAGACTCATCAACTGTTCGTATAACGGGTTTATCTTGCACAGGGGCGGAATGCGAAACCAAACTTTTCCGAATAGTTTAATTTCTCGCGCAAACGGACACTGTGCTGGAATCAGTTTACACAGTAACCTTGCCGATTTTGGATTTCCGACTTGGATGCGATCGAGCCGCTGCTTTAGGGGACGCAATAGGTCAAATTTGCGGTTCTGAGAACTATGCAGCCTAACAGTATTGCGGGTGCTGTTGCTTTGTTTTGCAGAACGTTCCGCTGTAGGCGTTTGAAGCAAGTTTTTTAAGGTAAGCTCTAATACATTCATCTTTCTTTTCCGCTGTTTTGGATGTCTGAAAAGCGCTTTTTACAACTCTACAACTGTGAATTTGCCTGAACCGGAAAGTGCAGAATTCGCGTTTTGTAGCTTAGGTTGCTTTTCATTTACCTGTTGGGTTGTGATGAGCTGATTGTTTCGGCGATTCCTTCTCCTGTAGTGCCCCATTTTGCAAGGCTTTCGAGTGACGGAAAGCCCAAACTTTGGTTATCTGACTGTGCAGTTGCGATCGCCACCCCTTGATTTTGTTCCCTTGCTCCTCCGACTATCTGTTTTTGGCCCAATAACAGACTTCTATCCCAGCTTGCGTTATTGCCACTTTGACAAAAGCTATTAATTCAACAACAAAATACGGCCAATAGTTATTTGAAATATTCCGATTTTTCCGATTTAAATTGTAGGTAACCAGATAGAAAAATAATAGAACAACAATTACTGACGAATAGTGTTTAGCAGAGTTACTCCTCTTCATCGGCGGCTTGGTACCTATTATTTGAAACTACAATACACAATAATTGGCAAGTGTTTTAGTCAAATTAGCAACCTCAGCCTGCAATCATACCTTACCAAAGAGGGACAAATAAAATACCTCTCCAGAAAGAAGACAAAAAAATAGATTTAGGGCATTATATAAATAAAGCGTGAGAGGTATGACAACAATCAAATGGTTTTGAAACAGTTGATGAAAGGGGTTAAAAAATTAACGTTATTTCGCACGGTAATTGTTTTTGCCGTGGGGGGCTTGTTAGGAGGTTTCATTCCGATTTCTACACCCGGTCCTCCAAAAGTTTTGAATTCGAGAGAATTACCAGAACCCCGGTATTACAGGTTGACGGGAACTGTGGAGTTGCTTTCTACGGAAGATGAGAATCCTTGTCAAAAAAGTGCCGATCGCGAGATTAAGGAGGGGATGGAAGTGTTGGTCAAAAATCGCGATCGCCAAGTTATCGCCCGGGGAAATTTAGGAAAAGGAGAGCCCGAACCGCTGCAACGGGATTTTTCAATAATGACCTGCAATTTTCCCCTAGAAGTCAAAAACCTGCCCGAATTAAGTTCTTATATCGTTCAACTCGAAACCGGAAAAGAATTTATCTATTCCAAAAAGCAGCTTCAAGGTAAAAACTGGAAGTTAGAGTTAACCCTGATACAATCTCCTCGTGAAAATGGGGAGTTAAATGTGGAGTTAGATCCGCAGCAATCGTGATGTCATAATTTTGCAATCAGAGAGAAAAATGGCCGAGGCGATCGCGATCGCAATCCCCCCGCAGGATTGTCACACGATCGCCGAGATAGCGATCGCGGACAATCCTTTTCAAAGGATGCAATATAGTAAGAATAGGTCTAAATCCATTACGGAAGGTGACAGCAACATGAATCCTGAAGAAACTCCAACCCCGGATGAAAGGGAACAAGAAACGTCCGAAAAACGCCAACCGGAGGTTCAGCCTAACTCCGGGGACAGCGAAACCACAGAAGAGTTAAATGCCATCGCAAAAGCGATGATGGTTAATCTGCTGTGGAATAAAATGGGCCTGTTTGACGAAAAGCAAGAGTAAAATGGGTCTCTCCACCGAAAAAAGCCGAATCGATTGTCGGTAATCGAATGCAATGCGGATGTGGCAAGCTATCGCAATCGGGGTGCAAGGGGTGCGATCGCCTAAATCTCTTGCCACAAAATTGTTGCCAATTGCCTCAATGACTGATTCGAGAACATCGGCAAACCGAGAATGCTAGGGGTGCAACTTTTGAATCAGGGTGCCCTAACAGTCTCAGCCATTAAAGAATTTCTTTGTCGCGGTTTGAGAACTTTTCAAAAAGATGATTTTCTGCTTGCCAGATAAAAAAATAGCCCATATAATTGGCGCAAAATCTCTCTCCTGAAGGCGAAAAGCTTCACGAAATGCCTTCAAACGGGCCGAGAAATGTCGGGCGGGGGCGGGTTATATGAATTTCCCATAATGCTTTGACTACCGCTAATATCTCTCGCAGGATATAATATCGCATGGAATCGTTGCGAAAGACTCCCCAATCGGGGGTTCCTAGCCCAATAGCATCTACTCCCATCTGACGACAAGTGTAGACGGCGCGGGGTAAATGATAGCGTTGGGTGATTAATATTGCCTGTTGAATGCCAAAAATTTCTTTGGCGCGATAGCAACTTTCGTAGGTGCTGAATCCGGCGTAGTCAAGGGTGATATCTGTTACAGGAACGCCGCGTTTTTCGGCATAGTTCTGCATCGCCGCCACTTCGTTGTAGTGGGGAGTGCTGTTATCGCCAGTCATCAAAATTTTTTGGACACGACCCCTTTTGTAGAGATCTACTGCAGCTTGAATGCGATCGGCAAGCATGGGAGTGGGGGTGCCATCTTCCCACACTCCCGCACCCAAAACAATAGCAATCGGTTGGGGAGTCACCCGATCGCGATCGCTGTAGCGATAGGGTTGGGTGGCGGAATAAACGTAGTAATTGAGTGCCACGGGGATGAGGGGGACACTCACGGCGAGGAGGAGAAGAATAAAACGCCAGTTGAAAAACCAGGGATGAAGTATCAATAGTTTCATTGGAGTTGCGATCGCCAAAACATTCGGGGGTCAAAATGCAGTCATACCTATTATAGATGACCTGGAGAAGGACAATCGCCAGGGCGATCGCGCTTTGATTATGATGCGATCGCTTCTCCCAGTTTACCTGATTTTGAATCTTCAGAAAAAAACTGGCGATCGAGAAGTCGCAGGGGAAAGCGATCGCTCTCCCACACAGGCTACTTTTCAGGCATAGTTTTGCGCGGGATTTTGTCTTACAGGCTAATCTCGGGCAAAAAATAACGTTCATCTCCAACTCTTATATAAAGCATGTCATTCAACAATTCAGACATAGGCTATTTTCCAATTTATTCAAAAGTTACACTAAACCCTATAAAAACCAGCGAATTCCCTCAACAACATAATAAACGCCTCCTAAAATCAGAGCCACACTCCCAATCCGAATAATCCAGTCCGAATACTGCATCAATGTTTTGGCTTGGGTCGCAAATCCAGTCAACAGACTGGCAAGGAAAATAACCATCGTATATCCCAATGCATAGCTAATCATCGTCACAGTTCCAATCAGTTTAGACCCCGTGGCTGCCGCTGCTGCAAGCACCGCAAATAAAACCGGACTAGCGCAGGGAGAACTGACCAAAGCAAAGGTCAAGCCAACGCCATAAGGCCCTAAATTAGAAGCATTGACATTGACTGTGGGTAAAGGAATTTTTATCAGTCCAATTAGACCCAAACCCATGACAAAAATGATGGCTCCCACGGTCAAATTAATGTATCCCCGATAATCAACCATGACCGCACCGGCAAACGAAGAGGTTAACCCAAAAAAACTTAAGATAGTGACCGCTCCCAGAACAAACAAACTTGCTTTGATAAAGGCATCGCGCCGAGAGGTGATATTGCGAGTTCCGATGTAGCTTAAGTTAATGGGTAACATGGCCAGGATGCAGGGAGAAATACTCGCAATCAATCCGCCAATAAATGCCAGGGAAAATAATACCAGTGGATTGGTAACGTTTTGCCGAACAAACCACTGCTGGTAGCGATTTTCTACAAGCGCTATCATATGTTCGATTTGTGCAGCAATCGGTTCGCTGATGACCAGTGCCAGGACTAAGCCCAATAGCAGCAATCCTCCCCAAAGTAGCCATTTTTTTCGGGATTTTACAAGCAGAGGTAGTTTAGTCGAACGATGGGACTTGTCAAAATTAGTCATGGTTTTTTGATAACCTGGAATCGGGAGGTTAATTTTACAAAGGGTCAAGGAGTAAGGGGTTTATTGGGATTAAAAAAGTCGGATGGAAGAGAGGGAATATGGGAAGGTTGGTTAAGGAGAGGGTGGAAGTTAACCAACCTTTAGCGATTGATTATTGGGGGTTAAGCGCTGAGTCGATGACCCGAGTGTAAGCAGATTTATCTGGATTGTTACGATACTGAGCCAAGATATTTCCAGTGTCGGGATCGATGATGGTGACGCTGCCCGTGTTGGATTTATTTTCGGCAAAAAAGCTGGCGAGTCCTAGTTCGTTGGCGCGGGTTTCTGATTCACTGGTTTGGGAACGATCGCTGACATCGAGTTTAATAAAGTGAATGCGATCGCCATATTCCTGACGCAATTGAGACAGGGTTGGAGCAATGTTGCCACAGGCGGGACACCAGGTGGCATAAATATCAACAACCACGGGTTTTCCTTGCAGTTGTTGCGCCAGAGGACCGCCCACATTACCCTGTACCGAGGCGGAGGAAGTGGTTTGCGCGATCGCGCGATCGGGCGTAGCAGAAGTTTTGCCTGTAGTTCCCGTCACTAGCGTTACCGTGACAACCACACTACTCAGAAATAAGCCGATCCATAAAGCAGGTTTCCGCATTGTCAATCTCCAAAATCTAGTGTTTATCTGCAACAGAGCAACTATCAATAGGGGGATTTTCTATTCCCCGCTTGTCAAAAAGAGCGCCTTTATTCCGCTCTTTCTTTGAGGTTAACCTCATTAAATTCTGAACAGATGAGTGCTAGATGAGAAACACCTGAATGCTTAATAAAACCTATAAAAATGGCTGAATCAGTCTCGATACGCAGGGTTGCCTCGGTTCTCAGCAAAAATTAATCTAACACTCGGGAAGAACTCATCATCATTATTTTTGAAACATTCAGAGTTTCTACAATTGTCAATAAAGATAACCGGGCGGGGATTTTAATCCCCGCCTCATAGCTAAAGTCGGTTAAAAACTGACTAAAACGCTTACTGTTAAAGCAGACAAGTTGTCTAAATACGACTTGAACGATTCCCCCGGAGAATTTATTGCAAAGCGGGTGAATATGATGATTTTTTAACCGAATCAAACCCCACAGGCAAGGATGAATGATGATAGTTTATTCGGGTTGAGTATATTGACAGAGTGGCAACTATCGGCGCGCGATTTATTTCGGTGGTTGTATGTGGAGTAAAAACATGAGGAGGTATTGAGGGTTATTCGATCCGCATAACAAACTCCATCTAGATTAATTTTTTCACTGACCAGAAACCGAATCAGTCAGGGAGAAAATTGACAGTACAATCTCTCAAAAGCCCCTTTTACAGGGAAAACAGTGTAGGATGTAAACTGAGTTTGTATCTGCTATAAATTCTCGATTCGCGCCCTACTGCAAGAACCTTTGCCTCAATTTTATATACCTTTGACCAATTCTGCAGGAAACTTATCGGTGCCGAACGAAGCTATAATTTCATGGGTAGTACGATAAGTTGATATGATGAAATATATTATGAGCAGTTTTTATCCAAAATAAAAATTCATACCTACCTCAGCTTTTTCAGTCATGCAGAATTGAAATACATTCAGTGTATGTTACTAATAAATTGCACCCTAATCTACCGCATAACAACGCTTGCAGTCAGAGCGAGGGTGCAATTTATTTGGTCTACATACTTGCGATCCGCCTATCTCTCCTCCAATCTTTAACTCCCTCTTCCAACTGCTTCGCCAATACTTCCCAATCCATTTTCTTCTAACTTCTGCAGCAACCCTTCTAATATCCGGCGCACCATCCAGGGACCTTCGTAAATCAAACCGGTGTAAATTTCCAGCAAACTCGCACCGGCGGTAATTTTCTCCCAAGCGTCTTCTGCGGTGAAAATTCCTCCGGTGCCAATTATCGGCATTTGTCCTTGGGTTTGCTGATGAATAAACCGGATGATTTCGGTCGATCGCTCTTTTAAAGGCATTCCACTCAATCCCCCCGCTTCTTCCGTTATCGGTTTGCCGGTTAAGTCAATTGTTTCGGTTTTTAATCCATCTCGGCGGATGGTGGTATTGGTGGCAATAATTCCCGCCAGTTGATAGGTTTTGGCAACAGCGATCGCCTCTGAAATTGCCTCCCACTCCAAATCCGGGGCAATCTTCACCAAAATCGGTTTTTTCCCTTGATTCTCCCCTTGCAAAACCTCTAAAATCGCCCCTAATTGTTTCCCTTCTTGCAGCGATCGCAATCCCGGTGTATTCGGCGAAGACACATTCACCACAAAATAATCGCCCAACCCTTTCAACAGGCGAAAACTGCCTAAATAATCTGCCGGCGCTTCTTCCAGTGGGGTTATCTTAGATTTGCCTAAATTAATCCCAATGATAGGTTTGTCATTGCTCATTTGCCCCTTATCATGTGCATAAATTAGGCGTTTGGCTAATGTTTCCGCCCCGTCATTATTAAATCCCATGCGATTAATTGCCGCCAAATCTTCTCGCAACCGAAACATTCGCGGGCGAGGGTTGCCGCTTTGCGCGTGAAAGGTGACAGTACCGAGTTCGGCAAAACCAAATCCCAAACTGGACCAAACCCCGGCGGCGGTGCCATTTTTATCAAATCCTGCCGCTAATCCAATAGGATTGGGAAATTTTATCCCCCAAAGGGTTTGTTCTAACCGAGAATCCCGGAGACAAGCGCTGTTTCTCAGTTGAGACAAAATCCCACTCACTGGGGGGCGATCGCCGTAGCGATTTAACCATCCCAGGGTTTGCATCGTCTGATGATGCCACCATTCCGGATCCGGTTGCAATCCCGAAAAAATAATTGGCCGAAGTGCAGTTTTATAGATATCCAAGGTTCGATAATCAGCCCTGAGAAACGATTGAATTAGCCCGCATAAGAGAGGCTTTAAATGCAAACGCCCCACCGTTTTTGGCTGCGGGGCTTTTCACATTAATTTTGGCACAGAATTAGGAGGCAGAGCCTCTGTGGGGGCGTTCCCAGCTCATGCTGGGAACGAGATGGGGGGAGATGGGAGAGAGAATTAAACATCAAGAACGAGCCGAAAAATTGGTCTCACTTCTTAATTTTCAATTCTCCCATTCAGGCTATCGCTGTTCCACCACAGCAGGAGAAGCCGATTGCATTTGTGGCTGGAATTGGAACAGAGAGTACACCACATTGCGACGAATATTCGTCATCATGTCGAGGAACAGTTCGTACCCTTCGCTCTTGTATTCGAGCAACGGATCTTTTTGACCGTAACTGCGTAACCCCACGGATTCGCGCAAGGCGTCCATTTGTTGAAGGTGTTCGCGCCACAGGGTATCGATTTGTTGCAGAATAAAGAATCGTTCAGCTTGGCGCATCAGGCCCGGTTGAATCCGATCCACTTGCGATTCTTTCAAATCGTAAGCAATCCGCACTTGTTCGTGAAGGAACGTTTTAATTTCCTCCATCGATAAATCTTCGAGTTGATTGGGTTCGAGGTCAGACAGGAGATAGACAAATTCTTGGACTTTTTCCACCAAACTGTCAAGCTGCCATTCTTCCGAGGGCAAGTCGGGGTTGACATAGGCTTCCACGATGTCATCCATCGTTTTTTCGGCGTATTTAATCACCTGTTCTTTCAAGTCCAGTCCTTCAAGAACCCGACGGCGTTCGGCATAGATAGCACGACGCTGGTTGTTCATCACTTCGTCGTACTCGAAGACCTGTTTGCGGATGTCGTAGTAGTAGGTTTCGACTTTTTTCTGGGCGTTTTCCAAGGAGCGAGTCAGCATTCCGGACTCGATGGGCATATCTTCATCCACGTGGAAGGCATTCATCAATCCTGCCACGCGATCGCCGCCGAAAATTCGCAACAGATTATCCTGTAAGCTGAGGAAAAACCGCGTGGAACCGGGGTCTCCCTGACGTCCGGCCCGTCCGCGCAACTGGTTATCAATCCGGCGGGACTCGTGACGTTCGGTCCCGATCACGTGCAGTCCGCCGCGTGAGATCACTTCTTCATGTTCGCGCTGGGTAAACCCTTCGTATTCTTCGCGGATCTGGTTGTAAACTTCGCGCAGTTTTTGAATCACCGGGTCATCGGTGGGGGCTTTTTCCGAGGCAACGGCGATTTTATCTTCTGCCTCCAGTTCTGGCAAGCTGCGTTCCCCATAGTGCTGTACGGCAAAATCCACCGCCGCTTTGAGCTGTTTTTCGGTTTCGCGAGACAGTTCGGTGGGGTAAATTTGCGGGGATGCTTTCCAGGATTTCACCTTTTTCCCGGCAGCAAAACCTTCTGCTTTGTTGCGCTGGTTCGTGCCGGCAACTTTGACGGTTGCCAACTCTTCTTCTTCTTCGGGACGGACGATGCGGGGCAACAGGTACTCGCGGGTTTTCAACCGGGCCATGTATTCGGCGTTCCCGCCGAGGATGATGTCGGTACCGCGACCGGCCATGTTGGTGGCGATCGTCACGGCACCTTTGCGACCGGCTTGGGCGACGATTTCGGATTCTCGCTCCACATTTTCGGGTTTGGCGTTGAGCAGGTTGTGGGGAATTTGCAAGCTTTGCAGCAGATTGCTGAGGACCTCTGATTTTTCCACACTGGTGGTACCGACCAACACCGGACGACCGGCATGGTGCATTTCGGCACAGTCTTGCGCGATCGCGTGCCACTTGCCTTGTTCGGTTTTGTACACCACATCGGAGAGATCTTTGCGCCCCAGGGGACGGTTGGTGGGAACCACGGTCACTTGCAAATTGTAAATCCGCTCGAACTCAGCTTCTTCGGTTTTCGCAGTGCCGGTCATCCCTGCCAATTTGGGATAAAGCAGGAAAAAGTTTTGATAGGTAATCGTGGCCAAGGTTTGGGTTTCGGGTTGAATGTCCACATCTTCTTTGGCTTCGATCGCTTGGTGCAACCCATCACTCCACCGGCGTCCCGGCATCACCCGTCCGGTGAATTCATCCACGATCACCACTTCACCCTGGCGGACGATATAGTTCACGTCCTTAATAAACAATTCCTTGGCTTTAATCGCATTGAACACGTAGTGCGCCCAAGGATCTGCCGGGTCGTAAAGGTCGGTGACTTCCAAGAGCTCCTCAGCTTTGGCAAAACCTTCATCGGAGAGAATAATATTACGGGCTTTTTCGTCTACCTCGTAATGCTCTTCCTTCGTGAGTGCGCTGGCGATTTTGGTAGCTCGCTTGTACTTCTGTGTGGGTCTTTCTACCTGACCGGAAATGATTAACGGGGTGCGCGCTTCGTCAATCAACACCGAATCTACCTCGTCAATGATGCAGTAGTTGAAGGGACGTTGCACCACATCGGCGATCGAGGTTGCCATGTTATCGCGCAAGTAGTCAAACCCCAGTTCGGAGTTCGTGCAGTAGGTAATGTCGCAGTTGTAGTTTTTTCGGCGTTCGGTGGGACTCATGCCTTGTTGAATCAGGCCCACGCTCAAACCGAGGAAGCGATGCACTTGCCCCATCCATTCGGCGTCCCGGCGAGCCAGGTAATCGTTCACGGTGACGATATGCACCCCTTTTCCACTCAGAGCGTTTAAATAGGCGGGCAAGGTCGCTACCAGGGTTTTTCCTTCCCCGGTTTTCATTTCGGCAATCTGTCCCACGTGCAGGACTGTCCCGCCGAGTAACTGCACGTCGAAGTGTCTCATGCCCAACACTCGCTTTGCCGCTTCGCGCACGACGGCAAAGGCTTCGGGCAGGATATCTTCCAGGATTTCTTTTTCTTCGTTGAGAGATTTCGCTTTCGCGAGCTGCTCTCGAAATTCGGCGGTTTTGGCGGTGAGTTGCTCGTCGGTGAGCGCTTGGATCTCTTCTTCGAGTAGGTTGATCTCAACCACGGTGGGTTGATACTTTTTTAGTTTGCGTGCGTTGGGATCGCCTAGCAGATTTTTAAGCATGGCAGGACATTCGGGGTACTTTAAAGATAAATTTAATCGCCAGTGCAAACGCCTGATGCCTTGCTCGATTGACCCGATCGCCGGGTAGCAAGGGTTGGCATTTGTCAATTTATCGGCTAAACAAGTAGCGCGAAAAACAATCGTTTCACGGACAATTAGTCGGGTTGGGTGTGCTACGGTTAACCGGGCTTTTTTCCCTGGTTCTCCACCAACGCAAAGACAATTACCGATCGCGTTGCTGAGATTTGAGAACCTGATTTAACGCGGGGAAGGAAAGAAGCAACCGCACGATTGGGCGTCCCTCTATATTTTCCCGGTCTGTTGGGTTTGAGGTCGGCACTGTTGACTCGCGTGCAGGCTAGATTAACCCTCCACGGAGACAACCCGCAGGCTGCTGGCAAGAGAAGTCAGAGCGCTGGGAATTGAAATTAAGCGAATCTCGTCGGTTTTTCAGATTGAGCGCTCCAAATTTGAACTTATATTAATTTTATCATTTTACATTTGAGCGGGCGATCGGGAAACCTCTGGGGGCTGAGGATTGGCGATCGCCCTGGTGAGGGTTTCTTCTACTTGGGTTGCTGGTTTTCCCCCATCCTCCTCATGCATGGGATTTCACGCCCTTGCCCCGGGATGCTCAATTCCCGGCTGCATTTTCCAGATGGTTCACTCGGCGTTTTCCCACTTTGGGGTGAGACTGCGAAAATCATAATTGCTCGCCCCAGGGTGGCAGGTGACGCAGGTCATCAGGGAGATGGGTTGGGATAGCTCGACTCTGGGGTGCAGGGCTTTGAAGTGGCGGGATGCGCCCACGCGATAGGGGATAGCTTCATCGGCGGTTTGCGGACGGGAGAAGTTTTGCAGGTAGTTCCACACCAGTAGGCGACCAGGATCGATGAGCGGTTCGATTCGTTTGCCGTAGTGATTGGGATCTTGTAGCAGTTGCAGCCAGGTTTGGGTGGGCAGCACGGCGGGGGGCACGGCAATATGACAGGTGGAACAATTATTTAGATACAGTTCTTCCCCGAGTTGTAATTCGGCAGGTACGGGGTCTACGGTGTTGATGTGGGGAACCTCTAGGGCATGGGCGATCTCCCCGGCGATCGCGAAACTCCACACCAGCAGCAATAGCAACCCGATGAGGGGCAATCTCCGCCACTGCTGCTTGATGCGTTTTTGTGTTGCAAAGGGTGACATAACTATCTGGTGGTCAAGATGAAGAACGACGCTGGTGCCTGTCCGGTGTCGGTCCGTTGCCCCTGCACTGCCACCTCCACCGTCTATCGCGGATGCCTCGAAGAAGATTAGGGGATGGGAACTTGGCGCAACAGTTGCTCTATCAGGTTCTTGGGGCGGCGTCCGCCTGCTGGGATGAGGCGGTGGGACAGGACGTGGGGGGCTAAATATTTCACATCATCGGGAATCGCATAGTCCCGACCTTCGAGAAATGCGAAGGCTTGTGTGGCGCGATATAAGGCCACTGCACCCCGGGGACTGACGCCGAGGGTAATCTCTTCGGAATCCCGGGTGGCGCGCACCAGGTTGATGATGTACTGTTGCAGGGAGTGTTCGACTTTGATTTGAGAACACAGACGCGACAGTTCGAGGACTTCTGATAATTCAATACAAGGCTGCAATTCTTCTACCGCAATCTTGTGGGCTAGCCCTTGGAGCATTTGCAGTTCTTCGTCTTGGGTGGGATATCCCACGGAGAGGGATAAGGTGAAGCGATCCATCTGGGCTTCGGGTAAGGGAAAGGTGCCTTGGTATTCGATGGGGTTTTGGGTGGCAATGACGAAAAAGGGGGTGGGCACGGTCCGGGTTACGCCATCTACGGTGATTTGTCGCTCTTCCATTACCTCGAGCAAGGCGGATTGGGTGCGGGGGGTGGCGCGGTTGATTTCGTCCGCTAGCAGGACGTTGGCAAAGACTGGGCCGGGGAGAAATTGAAATTCGCCGCTACTGGGATTCCAGATATTGGTGCCGGTGATATCGCTGGGTAATAAATCGGGGGTGCATTGAATGCGTTTGAATTCGCCGGCGATCGAGCGGGCTAGGGATTTGGCTAGCAGGGTTTTGCCGACACCGGGAACGTCTTCTAATAAGGCATGACCGCCGGAAAAAAGGGCGACTAGGACTAACTGAATTGATTCTGCTTTTCCGACAATGGTACGGCTCAGGTTTTGGGTTAGCCGATCTACACGTTCTCTGATCATAGGGGTAGGGTTAACCTGAGATTTTTAAGGTGACAGGTCTTGGTAGGGATTATCCAAATTTTTCCCTCCCAGAGCATAAATGCTTCATGCTACCACACTAGCCGGGATGGGGGATAGTCTATGGGAGATAAACTATCCTCTGTAAGTTATTGGTAATTTGATGTGTAAAATACAGCGACGGTCAAACCACATTTGACCGTCGCTGGGTAGGTTAAGCGGAAGATTTTTGGGGTGGCGCGAGTAAGGCTCTGACTTGGTGACAGTCGGTTTGAATTTGGGCTTTGAGGGCTTCGAGGGAGGGGAATTTTTGTTGCGATCGCAGAAAGTGTTCGAGTTCTACGGTAAGGGTGCGATCGTACAGTTCCCCGGACCAGTCGAGCAGGTGGACTTCCACGGTTGGGGTCTGGTTCTCATCCACGGTGGGCCGACAGCCAATATTCAATGCGCCGATCGCGCAAGCGTCTGGCGAAATCTCGCCGGGACAATGCACCCGCACGGCATAGACCCCATGTCGCGGCAAGAATTTATGGGGGGGAAGTTGGAGATTGGCGGTGGGAAAGCCGATGGTTCTGCCAACTTGCTGTCCGCGCACGACTTTTCCGACGAGGGAGTAGGGTCGTCCGAGAATTTGGTTGGCGCGCTGCACTTTGCCGGCTTGCAGGGCTTCCCGGATGGCGGAACTGCTGATCCGCTGGCCATTGGTGGTTTGCAGGGGCACGATCTGGACCTGTACGTTATATTGGGCGGCGATCGCTTGTAGGTCAGCGACGCTACCGGATCGCTGGCGACCAAAGCAAAAATCCTCACCCACGCTGATTTGCGTGGCTTTGAGCTGCCGCACTAAAATTTGTTCGACAAACTCTTGCGGACTCATGCGCGCCAATTGGCGATCGAAGGGTAATAACACGAGCTGCTCGACGCCCATCGCTTCGAGGACTTTTACCTTTTCGTCAAGGGGAGTCAGCAGACTTCTGCGTTGACCGGAAAAGAATTCTTTGGGATGGGGAGAAAAGGTGACCACAGTGGCGTAGGGATGTGCCATGCTGCGATCGCGCCGATCTGGAGATGGCGGTTTTGAGTGGGAAGCACGCAAGGGAATGGAGCTGTCACCCCTGACTGGAGGCACAGCGATCGGTTGACGCGCTATCAATGGGTTGAAAATCGGCTGCATGACTTGTCTGTGCCCCCGATGCACGCCATCAAAGTTTCCGAGGGCTACAGAGGTGGGAGTCAGCGCCGTTGAAAGAGTTGAGGTAATCCACACAGTTTACATTTTGACACACAAAGGGAAATTCCCCACACTCGTCGCCAGAATTTTCAATTTTTCTGGCTTGGGTTTCCCGATTGCCAGGGGAAAAGCAGCCGGGTGGGGCGGTTCTCTCCCCTCAAGCTTTTGCCAGCCCACGCCGAGGCTAATTGAGTTCGTTTCTCTGCCTGGGTTCGTTCTCCGACTCTTGGGGGATTCCCAACGGGGTCAATTATTTTATGCTGCACGAAATTCAGCACAGAGCTGTTTTTTGAACCCAATAACTTGGGCAAACAAATCAATCCAGATACAAAGCAAATACTTCCCTCTGCCCGGATCGAAGCGCGATCGCCCCTGCCCGCCAAGCCATTGTCGCCGGAGAATCCAGCACCGCTGAGGGATTCGTGCTAAACTGACGCTTTGGCCTGCTGCTCTTTGTCCGGTGCTTTCGCATCTTCTGAAGGAGCCACGAGCTGAATGGACAGCCCTTCTCGCGCCATCAAAGAATTCGGAAACTGTTGAGCGGCTTGCTCTCCGATGCGATCCAAGAAATTGTCGTTATGTAACGGATCGTGATGGAAAATGACCAGTTTTTTCACGTTTGCGGCTTTGGCAACCTTGACGGCTTCTTGCCAGGTGGAATGTCCCCATCCCACTTTGCTGGAGGTTTTGGAGTTGTACTCTTCGTCGGTGTAGGTGGCATCGTAGATCATTAGATCTGCGTTGCGCGCCAGCCACAAGACGTTTTCATCGAGTCTTTCGGGGAAATGTTCGGTATCCGTGATGTAAGCGGCGGCGTAACCTCTCCAGTTCACCCGGTAGCCTACCGCTTCGCCTGGATGATTCAGAAGCGCGTTTTCCACTTTAATGTCGTCGATTTCTACTGGCTCCCCAATTTCGATATCGTTAAATTCGAGTTGGGCACCCATAATCTGTAAAGGCACCGGAAAATTAGGGTGGAGCATTTGGTCGTTGAGCCGCTGTTCGATGGTGGAGCCATTGGGAGCGATCGCGCCATGAATGTGGAACTGATTGCCTTTAATAAACGCCGGCACAAAAAACGGAAACCCCTGGATGTGATCCCAGTGGGAGTGGGTAAAAAACATATAGGCTTCTACTGGCATTTGAGACAGGAGGGACTGTCCCAACACTCTCAAGCCCGTCCCACCATCAAAAATTAGGCGCTTCCCACCCACTCTCATCTCAATGCAGGGCGTGTTACCACCGTAGCGGACGGTTTCCGAACCGGGACATGCTATGCTCCCTCGCACGCCCCAAAAATGAACTGTGAATTGGTTTTGCATATCTTGCATGGGTGTGTTTCGCTTTCGCTTGAATGGGGTCTCTCAGTTAGGTTTTACGCTTCTGTGAAGTCTGTAATTTCCTAAAATATAGGCAATTCTATTCTTCCTATGCGATCGAGTTTGCCCTGGTGGCGAGTCTGTGGGGAACCGATGGGAAATAATCGATTGTTGCCCCCAAAAACTCTGTTCTTGCCGCTTCCCACCCTAGTTGGGGTTGGCCATCGGAGTGACTCTGTTTCTGCGGCATCTACAGCGATCGCCGGATGCGGGCAGTTTGCCCCTAGAGGGAGACACTTCCTGCGCCCCTGACTTAACTCCCGATTCAGCCACCGATCCCTCGTGTATCATGGATGCGCTGTGAAGCAACTCGGGTTGCTGAGTAGGCACCATCCCCCGTCCGTACTGGCCAATATTGTCATTGGATCCCGACCGGGTGGCGTACACGCGCGATCGCTGCTCTGTGATGGGTGGGCTTCGGTTCATCTATCCTCTTTATACTCTAACAATCTTCATGCGCCAAGGGTTTTTCCCGCCGTGACTCTAAATCTTACTCAAAAATTTCTCCACCCTGTGCAGCCAAGTTTGGGCGCAGTTTCATATTGGATTCCACTTCTGAGCTTTAGCTTCATTCGGATATCCGAGATTTTCTAGTGATTCGACGTCTATTCCTCGGTTAGCTATTCTCTCATATCTATTTCGTTTTTTTGGCTAATTTTCTCTTTAAATCATCCGCACTTTATCCTATCTCATTTCCTTTATTCCTCGTTCTCTATTCCTTGAATTTTTAGAATGCGTTTGAACTATTTATATTTTGTAAAAACAAAAAATAACTCCAAATAAAAAATTAACATTTTTGCCATCTTTTTTTGTTTAGCTACTCCTTTAAAATTGCCTCAATCATTTAGTTTTACATCTATTTTATCTGGTATTTGTACTGCTTTGGGAGATTTTGGGTTTGTTTTGTATTGCAGAATCCTGTTTAGCTGGGAGGGTTAAAATTTCCTAAAATAGCGTCAATTCAAGCTTAACTAATGCTTAAGTTATCGCCACCTCCATCTGGTCTAATCATCGATATAATTTCCAGCGGGTTGCTGCTCTAATGAATGGACAGAATTATTTCGTTTAAATATTCGTTCACGGGCGAGTAATTTTTTAGCCAATTTAAGGCCAATATTTTTTAGGTTTGCCTTGCAATTTTATTGACATTTGGGCGAGTATTTTTTAGTATAGCTTAATTGTACTTCTCGGGTTAATAACTTTTATTAAATTTTCGCAAATTTTTCATTGACCAGGGTGAATTGAGTCGCCGGTAGGGTGTTGATGTCAGGGTAAAAAGGCTGAGGGTTGGGAAAGTGGAGTATTCGATGGGTTGGAGGATGCGATCGCGCCATCGGGTTGAGAAATCACCGAAACAGAATCCTTGCCAAAAACAATCTGAATCGAGAGGGCGGTGTCCTTGCATCGGGGGATTCCGGAATAATTTGCTGAAATGTCAAGAAAGTTTTTCGGACAGCCGCCAGATTCAGGTAGGGATGGGTGGGGTAAGGGGAAGCTTAACCATTTCATCCCTTGGGAAAGGTTAGAGGAGAGCCATTCGCGGTTCGAGGCATGTTCTAGAGCGATCGCGGTTTGCGCCCTGGAAACCACCACATGGATGATGGTGGGTGTTAAAGGGACTTTTGCGATAGTCTTGCGACTTGCTCTGCCCGGAGTGGAGGAATTGCCCAATCAGTGCAATTGAGATGCCAGTGAGTCCCTAGGGCGGGGTTGCGATTTGCTCATTCAGCCCTTGAAGCTCAATCAAACGAGTGGATCTGGCGAGCGAATTTGCTGCTGGCAGATGCATCTTTAATCTTTTAACGATAGCAAGATTAATTGAATTCGGCAAGCATTGGAGAATCGGATCTGGGGGAAAGCCGGATCCCGAAGGAGCAGCATGAGGCGGAAGGGGAAATGGAAGGAGTCATCATCAAAGGGAAACAATTGTCCCAGCGATCGCCAATGGTCATCAATTCTTGACAAATCAATGCTTGACACAGAGGCGTGCCTGGGGGCACAGATGCCCGAGGGTAAGCTTGTGCGAGGTGGGCGATCGCCGCGACTCAGGGATTCGTTTTGGGACTGCGAGAAACCTGTGGAGAGACAAGAGAGAGATGGATCCGGCAAGAATCGGCGACCCTGGAGAATGGAACATGGATGCATCCCACGGGTTGCGAGGGTTGAGTAATCGGCCAAAAATGGTAGGCGATCGGGGGTTGAGGGCATAGGGGTGGATGGGAACAGACGCCAGGATTTTCGCTCCAATTTTTGCGAGTGCGAGGGGTGGTGTTCTCACAGGGGGGCGAGTGGAGGTTATACTGATTTGAAATTTGAGATTCTAAAGTTGAGACAGAAAAATCCGCTGGTGAGGATCCTTCGAGGGATGGAAGGGGAATTGGAGGGCGAGGCACGCAAGATTAAGTTTTGGTGACATACAAAAGCTAAAAGGCATGAAAATAGCCCCCGATCGCGAGAATCGGGAGGCGCGATATTTGCGATCGATGGAGCGCTAACAATATTCCCTAGCGATCGCGCGATTGTGGCCATCGATGTTCTGAAGCTTTTGCCAAAACCCGGATAAATGTTATGGGTAATCTATGCCGAAGTTGAAATGGCGATCGCACTCCCGTGGCGGTTTTGACCGAGCGATCGACAACAGAAGCCTTCAGCGAGATTTAGACATTGCCTTGTTGTTCGAGAGAAAAATTATTAACTACATAATATTTTACGCCTTGGCAAGCAGGGGGGAAGGGGAAAAGCCGGAAACAAGGCGATCGCATCTAGCGAATCATTGATGCGAAACGCCTTATTTAATTCTATCTGGATAAGGAAGGCGGTTATGGAAGCAACCTGCAATCCTCACAGCGCTGAACGGAGGGTCATTTACCTATCGATCGCCGAGGAACTTCTCTGATTCGGGGAAAACTTTCCCACCGATCGAGCTAGGGTGGCTCATGTAGATTGCATTGAGTTAACTCGTGCTTTTATGGATGCCAGAGGCGCATGAAAACGGTGGTTTTTACCGCAGCAGTGAAACGCTACGGACAACAAACCGAGGCGATCGAGGAGAACTGACAGCAAGATTTATCATCAGATGCATTGGCTGTCAGCCCCAGGCACAAGTAATGACAAACCACCTGGAGGTGCTTTGTCGGATTTGGCTGATTTGACAGCGGCTACATATCAGAGAATAGAGGTCTTTTAAGCCGCCCGAGTGCGGTGCTTTACCCAGTAAAGGCGGGTTGTGTCCTGAAGATTTAACGCCAGGACCGATTGAGTGGACTCCACTTTAATTAAACCGCCGCCCAGGAGAAAGATTTCGGTACCGTTGCATCCGCGATCGCGAATGAAGGCTGAGGAGATTTGGCAATGATTGAATCTCAATCATTGCCATCATCTACCGAATTCATATCCTTTCTGGCGCTAGCTGAAATTAGGCTGAGTGACGCCTATGGTAGCCGTCAAGGGATAAGCCGTGGAAATTTAAGAAACTTCTGATTCTTTATCGACTTGTCGCAGATGAATGTGTTTGCGACCCAGGGAAATTTCAAATTCATCTCCCGGTTCGAGATCCATCTGCTTGGTATAAGCCGCGCCAATCAGCAAGTTCCCATTGGACTGAACGCTGATCCGATAGCTAGCGCTGCGTCCCCCGCGCCCTTGGCCATTTTGCTTGCCGTCGAGTTCGATACCCTCGGCATCAATCAGGGCGTTGAGGAATTTCATCATATTGACGCGCTCTACACCATTTTTGGTAACGGTGTAGTAGCCGCACTCTCTGGCTTTTTCTTCTTTGCTAAGGTGTTCTAGCTCTTTGACTTTTTTGAGGAGGTCTTCACCAACTAAGGGTTCCATCTTTTTCTTTTTACTCATCGACTTACAACATCTGCCACGAACAGTAGGTCTATCAGGTTCTATTTTAGCGGACTTTTGCTAGAAATAAGAACGTTTTGCTGGCAGTCACCTTATTAAACTATATTACACGAATCGAGTGAAACGACCACAGATTTTTAGCAAAACTTGTTGGAATTGTTAGCTTGACAATCGAGCCAAAATGGTGAATGGCAAGGCATTCAAGGGTTGCAGGGATTTCAGACACTGCACTGAGGGGTGGAACTGACTTAAACCTCTATGGGGATAGGCATGGGTGAAGGGTGAATCTTGACAGAAAGATGAGGATTGCCCGATCGCATCCGGCGAGGAGGAAGGCGATGCGGAGAAAAAATTTTGACCCCTGCTGACTTAACAGCAAGAGTTAGTGCTCGAAGATGGTGGTGGATGCGAGTGGGGGGTGAGTTAATCGAGGGGGGTAAGCGAACTTCTGCGCGCAGGAAGTGACGGGCAACGGGAATTGCCAGTAGGCAGATGTTGGCGATCGCTTCTGCCTTGTGGAATCACTTGAGCCAGAAAGCTTATGCACAGTTAAGCCACTGCTTTTCATTCAGACCGAGTCCTTAATAATCCTGCCAGATTGGCCACGTCTGAGTCAGCCAGCCCCATTAGTTTCCATTGGTACTGTAGCATTGCTGAGTGTTCTTCTATTTATCTGTAACCACATGCAACACGGCGATCGGAAGCGCTGCATCGATCGGGTCTTTCTCGATAACACTGCCTTTTGGTGTAGGCACAGTGAAAATAGCAACCCTCACCCATCTAGTGGGTCAAATAGCCACATAAGCCACAGGGCTGCTTATCGAGGTAAAGAAAGCGTACCTCCGGGGCAATGCGAGTGCATTTTTAGAGAGATTTCCCGTAGAGGGGAAAGGATGCCTTCGTTTAAATAGAGATTATTCTCCCCGGGAGGGGGGATTAAAATAGAACCCCTAGTCTCCCCACACCGGGCATGGGTAACACACAGCGGTAAATAGATGATATCATCGGTTCGGACAGGCTTTCTATTCGAGTCGAAAAAAAACCGAGAGAAAAAATGCCAGAGGGCGGGAAAGATTCCCCCCATAGATAAAGGGAACTCCCCGATCGCAGTATGGGCGCAAAGCGCTAGTGGGGCGGGGGTTGACCCATAAGGTTTCCCGCCACTTTTGGTGGAGGGAGATTGCCGCTTGGGTAGAGATATTCGTAACCCTTGACAGAACAGTTACTCCTCTAGATATGCCGCATCGATGGAGTTAAATCCGGGAGTGGTACGGCACAGGATTATCCAGTTGCCAGACACCTCAAAACTCTTGCGAGTCGATTTTAGAAGCAGCGATCTTGCCGATTGCAGCACAAGATAGAGATGGAGGGGACAACGATCGCCCGCTTCCGGGTGGGTAAAGTTTAGCCGATAGAATCTATAGAATCGATTGCCGGACAAGCGCAAACAATCCCGTCACAGTATTTTACTCGCGAGTGCATTACATTAGATGTCGATCCGTGTCAAGCCACTCCAGAGAAAACTTACTTATTTTGTGGTATAGTAAACCTCTCCTAGGTTCCCACGGCAGAACCGAACAATTTAAAATAAAGCCAACCAACGAATCAGCGCTAATAATATAGAACGGCCCCCAGTTGATGGCGCACAGTTTCGAGGCATTGTTATTTCCCAGGGGGGAGATCGCATCAAGTCAAAGGCAGCCCGGGAAGGAGAGGCGATCGGGATAATTTCGGTTGCGATCCGCTGGGTGTGGCAGAAAATTGGGGGAGAGATGACTGGTGGAAATCCAGCTTGGCTTGCCGTCAATTTAACCGAATCAACACTGAAATTTCAACTGGAATCGACCTGTGGTTATTTTAGCGATCGCCGCGACGATTGATTATCTGATTGGAGACCCGTGGAATTGGCCCCATCCGGTGCAGTGGATCGGGTGGGCAATTTCTAGCTACACGCAATGGGTCTTAAAGTGGTGTAAAACCCCCCTACCGCGTCGAATTGCTGGCATCATACTCGGCATCGGAACGATCGCCGGCACCGGGTTAGTCAGCAGTTTAATCATCGCGGGAGCCTACCAATTTCATTGGGGAATCGGCATAGTAGTGGAAAGCGTTCTGCTTGCCAGTTGTTTTGCCGGTCGAAGTTTAAAAACAGCGGCGTCAGAAGTATTAGCCCCCCTCAATGAAGGCGATTTAAAAACCGCTCGAGAAAAATTAAGTCTTTATGTAGGCAGAGATACAGAAAATTTATCCAAAGCAGAAATCCTGCGCGCCGTACTAGAAACCGTGACCGAAAATGCGGTAGATGGCGTTACCGGCCCGCTATTTTATGCGATCGCCGGTGCGGCATTGCCCCATGTCGGGCCGGTTCCATTCGCACTAGCCTACAAAGCTGCCAGTACATTAGACTCAATGGTAGGTTATCGCGAAGAACCCTATGCAGATTTAGGATGGTTTAGCGCCAAAGTTGAAGACCGGTTAACTTGGTTCCCATGCCGACTCACCGTCATTACATTAGGACTAATCGGCGGATGTTTACCACAAGTGTGGACAATTTGTCAACGAGATGCCACCCGCGATCCCAGTCCGAATGCGGGTTGGAGCGAGTGCGCGTATGCAGTGATTCTCGGCGTCCAACTCGGCGGCACCAACTATTATCGCGGCGTGCCCAAACCCAAACCCCTGTTAAATACTCCCGATAATCCGATCGCGCCAGAGAGCATCCATCGCGCCACTCAACTCACGCGGACTTGTTTTCTCATCTGGTTGGGGATTGCTCTAACATGTGGTTTAATCGGCGATCTCCTCATAGGAGGTTAACCCCTGAGAAACTGCTGCGATCGCGAACCAATCCATCTCCCGCCCCTCTCCAGATATTCCCGCCCGGTGAATCCGGGGGCATGGCCATCGGAGAATCCGGCGAGTCAGAGTTGGCCTGCGATCGCGATCCTGGGGATTGGATACCCCAGACAATCCAGAGATTGCACAAGCGGTAGTATAGTGTGGCGTGAGGCATGGGGAAGCGAGAAAAGGGCATCCAACCGTGCAATCGGAAATGGAGACCCACCGACGCGCCTAGGGCACGCACAATGCTCGGGCACCCCCAGGAAAGCACTGCCCCTACCCACCAACAGGCAATCCCAACGGGGCGATCGCCGATAAATTCTCCCAATCGGGACAAAACCTATCCCATCTGACACCTTACCCATGCCGATGCGCTTATGACTTCCAAAGTAGTCGAAATTCTCTGTGCCGAAGAGTTCCGTCGCACCTTAACCCGATTAGCCTCGCAAATTGTCGAACGCTCTGGCGATTTGTCACAACTGGTGCTAATCGGAATTTATACTCGCGGCGTCCCCCTCGCCCACCTACTGGCGGCGCAGATTGAAATGCTCGAACAAGTTCGAGTCCCCGTGGGTGCCTTAGACATTACCTTTTATCGAGATGACCTAGATAAAATAGGCATGCGGACCCCCGCGAAAACCGAAATCCCCTTTGATTTCACCGGCAAAATCGTCGTCTTGGTGGACGATGTAATCTTCAAAGGGCGAACTATCCGTGCCGCGCTCAATGCGATTAACGATTATGGAAGACCCGCCGCCATCCGATTAGCGGTTTTGGTGGATCGCGGGCACCGAGACGTGCCGATCCATCCGGATTTTACCGGCAAAACCCTGCCCACCTCGAGCGAGGAACAAGTGAAAGTTTACCTGCAAGATGTGGACAACCGGGATGCGGTGGAATTGATTAAAGTGTTAGAAGAGACCCCCTAGGGGGTGGGTGTGGGGTGGAAGAAAGCGGACGGGAGACCTTCTGACGCGAATGGGTTGCGAATGAGTCAATAATTTGCGAGGAAGGTTTCTACCCGCCACTGAACTGATGCCCTAGCCAATTGTACTGCGATCGTGGGACAGTATCCCTATTCGAAAAATTGTGTAACTTAGCTTGTGTCTCAAATGCCAATCGAGAACTCCTCTACTGATGCTGCCCAAACCCAGTCTCGCAAAGCGGATCACATTCGGGTTTGTCTGGAAGAAGACGTGCAATTTCGCGCCCAAACCACCGGGTTGGAACGCTATCGGTTCGAGCATTGTTGTTTACCCGAACTCGATCGCCGCGACATTGACGTAAGCGCAACATTTTTGGGCAAAACCCTCGGCGCACCCCTGCTGATTTCTTCCATGACGGGGGGAACCGATCGCGCCTGGACTATCAATCGTCGATTGGCTGAAGTTGCGGGGCATTACAAAATTGCAATGGGGGTAGGGTCCCAACGGGTAGCGGTGGAAAAACCGGAAGTGGCGAATACCTTTGCGGTGCGATCGCTCGCTCCCGATATCCCCTTATTTGCCAACTTAGGGGCCGTACAGCTTAACTACAGCTACGGAGTCGAGGAATGTCAGCGAATCATCGACATCCTGGAAGCCAACGCCCTGATTTTGCATCTCAACCCCCTGCAAGAGTCCGTGCAAACCGGCGGCGATACCAATTTCAAAGGATTGCTTGACAAAATCAGCAAACTGTGCTATGCATTGCCCGTGCCGGTGATTGCCAAAGAAGTCGGCAACGGCATCTCCGGGAAAATGGCGCAAAAACTCATCGATGCAGGTGTCAGCGCGATCGACGTGGCGGGGGCGGGGGGCACCTCTTGGGCAAAAGTCGAGGGACAACGCGGTAAAGACCCGCGACAGCGCCGCTTAGGGGCGACCTTTGCCGATTGGGGTTTGCCCACCGCCGAGTGCATCACCTCAGTGCGCGCCGTGGCACCGGAGATTCCCTTAATTGCCTCGGGGGGATTGCGAAACGGGCTGGATGTGGCCAAAGCGATCGCCCTCGGCGCCGATATCGCCGGCTTAGCTTGGCCTTTCCTCCAAGCCGCATCGGAATCCCTCGAAGCCCTGCATGCTTTAGCAGAAGCATTAATCGCCGAAATCGCCACCGTCTTATTTTGCACCGGACAAGCCACCCTGGCAGATCTGAAAGCCTCGGATGCTTTAGTCCCCCTCCAAGCGGCAAAACCATTACCATAGTAGATAGACCCGATCGCGACGGTAGATCCGTCAAGACAAAACAACGTTAAACGAATCAACGCTTTCGGTCTAGGCACAGATAGCTTTACGTGATTGAAACATGCGTGATTTTTTCAAATACACTTTTGCCAGCGTGGTAGGTACAGTGGTGGGGTTGGGCGTTCTCGCCGGGATGGGAATCGGCGGCTTGCTGATGTTAATTGGCATGGCAGCATCTTCCGCCCGAGATGCGGATCCGAAGGTGGAAGACCAATCCATGCTGGTGCTGGATATGTCCCTGAACATTACCGATGCCAAACCCACTTCGACTACTGCACAAGCCTTATCCGACGCCCTCTCGGATCGCGATCGCCCCGATAGCATCGATCTGCGAAGCGTCCTAGAAAGTATCGAGGCGGCGAGGAAGGACGAGCGGATTGTGGGCATCTACCTGCATGGCAGCTCTAGGGGCACCAGTAACGGCTTTGCTACCCTCAAAGAAGTTCGCAAAGCGATGGAAAGCTTCCGCGAATCGGGCAAAACGATTGTCGCCTATGACCAAGATTGGTCCGAGCGCGAATATTACCTCGGCTCAGTTGCCGAAACCCTGTTTCTCAATCCGTTGGGGGTGATGGAACTTAATGGTTTGAGTTCGGAAACCACCTTTTTGGCCGGTGGATTGGAAAAATACGGCATTGGCGTTCAGGTGACGCGGGCGGGCAAGTATAAATCCGCCGTCGAGCCATTCTTGCTGACCGAAAGTTCTCCCGAAAGTCGCGAACAAACCGCAAAACTCTTGGGCGATATTTGGGGGGATTTTCTCACCACGGTGAGTGAGGCGGGGTCTTTGAATCCCCAGCAGTTGCAACAAGTGGTAGACACGGAAGGAATTTTGATTGCGGCTGAGGCTCGAGACAAGGAATTGGTCGATCGCCTCGCTTATTTTGATGAAGTGGTGGCGCATCTGAAAGAGTTGACCGACAGCGAGGAAGATGACCGCACATTTCGGCAAATTAGTCTGCAACGCTACGCTGCAGTGGCTCAGACAGACAGGGAGACGAACAATGCCGCAAACAACCAAGTTGCCATTGTCTACGCGGAAGGTGAAATTGTCGATGGGCCGGGAAGCGTGACTCAGGTGGGGGGCGATCGCCTCGCCAAACAACTGCGTCAGTTGCGCCAAGATGAGGATGTAAAAGCGGTGGTCCTGCGCGTGAATAGTCCGGGAGGGTCTGCTACCGCCTCGGAGGTGATTCAGCGCGAGGTACGCCTGATGCGCGAGGTCAAACCGATCGTGGTTTCGATGGGAAATATTGCCGCTTCTGGGGGGTATTGGATTTCTACCTCGGCGTCTAAGATTTTTGCCCAACCGAATACCATTACTGGCTCGATTGGCGTGTTTGGCTTGCTGCTGAACGTGCAAGAACTGGGCAATAATAATGGCATTACCTGGGATGTGGTGAAAACCGGTCGCTATGCGGATTTGGGTACGATTACTCGCCCGAAAACCCCGGAAGAACTGGCGATCGCCCAGCAAGTTGTCGATCGCATTTACCAGCGCTTCTTAACCATTGTCTCCGAGTCTCGCAATCTCTCCAGAGAACGGGTAAACCAAATTGCCCAAGGACGAGTCTGGTCCGGTGAAGAAGCCAAACGCATCGCCTTAGTCGATGAGCTTGGCGGTCTCGAAGATGCCCTGAATACCGCCGCAGAACTGGCAGAACTCGGCGACAACTGGAAGGTGAAAGATTATACCGAACGGCGCAGCTTCGAGCAACTGCTGCTCGAAAAATTGAGCGGCTCTCGCTTCGTGGGGGAAGCGACTCCCACCACCCGCCTCGATCCGCTGACGGCACAATTGCAAAACCTTTATCAAGACTTGGCCATTTTGCGAAACTTAAATGACCCGGTTGGAGCCTATGCTCGCATTCCGTTTACATTCCGCATTCGGTAAGGTTGCTCGCGCGATCGCTCTCGGGTGAAAAAGGGAGGATTGCATCGTATTTGCATACCAAGACTCGATTTTTCACCCTTGAGAGTTCAAGCTAATTTTGTAGGCACAACGGCGATCGCCTTGAATAATATGCTCGCTTCGTTCCACATAAACCTGTGGTCCGAACAGGGTTTTAAACACCTCGAGTTCCGAGCGACAAAATTGCCCGCAGGCGATCGCCGCCCCCCGAATCGGGCAGTGGTTTTCTACCAGTAGCCAACTCCCATCGCTCTGGAAGATCGCCTCTGCCATATACCCTTCTTCACTTCGGATCTGAGCCAGTTTGGTCACGATTTGCCCCAGGCGAGTTTCTTGGGATACTTCGCTCTCCTCCTCTCCCGGTGCGGCGCTGACTTGCTGTTGGTAGCTTTGGATCTGGTGGTGAGTGCGCTCTGCTAAAACTCGTTCCAGTGCGTCTTTTCCAAACAGCGTCTCGAAGTTTTTCAGGAAGTCTACCATCAAGTCCTGATGCGTGTCGGGAAATAAGGGCGTCGATGCTGGCGTTAACTGCCATAGTTTCACCGGTCGCCCAATGGGACGTCTTTGTTCTTGATAGCTGACTAAGCCATCTGCGAGTAGTGCTTGTAAATGCTGACGCACCGCCATTGGGGAAACCTGTAGCTGCTCTGCTAGCTCGGTGGCACTCTGCCCTCCTTGCATTTTTAACAGGTATAGGATGCGATCTTTCGCTTTTTGTTTTTCCTCCATTTCTTCAGAAAAATAGGGTTCTCGACGACACAGGGGAATGGATCGGGATTTATTTACGGGTTTTTTTATGTTGCTGGCTTTTGCTTCAGTGGGCTGCATCTTTGTTCGGGTTTGAGTAAAAATAACAGTATTGGCTCCCATGCCCCGCTCGCTAGGGGATTTTTCCCGCGAGGGTATTGGGAGCGCCTCGCAAAGTCTCTCGTGTCTATTGTAGGCAAAGATAAATTTTTTAATGCCCCGGTTTAATTGCACTGGCGTGGAGTCGGCTGAACGGTGCTGTTGAAAATGATGAAAAAGGTAAGCCCGCTTTCCGATCGAGGCGATCGCCTCGGGGGAACACCCTAACATTTACCGGAAAACTCCTCCTTTGTCCCGTCAACAGTCTCTCCCGAAATTGGGGGGTTGACCTTGGCGATCGCTCAGGCGGTAAACTCATTCGATTGGCGAGTCGGTAAAATATCTGCACCCTCAGCTTGATTGCGGATCCACTTAACCCACTCCGAGGGCGCGATCGTGACTTCATATTTTAAACCGAATTGATTGAAGTGTGGGCGCATTTGGCGATCGTCACTCCTCTCAACAGCGCTTTATTCGTCAAGCTCACCCCCGACTCCTTCGCGCTCTACTCAGAATGCCCTCAATTGGTTACAAAATTAACTTTTTGAGTCCCCAGAGGCTTCCCCCTCATGGCAACATCCACTGGATTTCTCCTCGAAATCAGCACTGGATGGTGAAAAATTTATTTTTCTGCTTAATTTTTCTTTAGCCAATCTGTCATAAAATACCGGGTTTTTAAGCAAGGGTGCAAACCTTTGCAATCGCATTTATTGGGGGGGGGAGGCGGTAGCTCTGGAGGAACGTTCCCCCCAGGGGTAACGACTTCAACGAGTTCAACCAGTTAACGAGTTAAAACCTGCAAATTATTTTGCATAAGTGCTTAATTATTATTGGTGATACCTGCATTTTTTATCCTGTTTTTTAATATAAAAAACTCTCGTTTTTACTTAAGTAAATATAGTATTATCCTCAAACAGCCTGGATTTTTAAACCGAGTATTTTTCTGAGTTTTTCAAAAAACAATCAGACAATTAATTATTGGAGCCAAACCCTGCACTGCCGCATCCCGCAGCGTGCGATCGCTGGTGGGGGGTGAGTTGCTAGGATAAGGGTATCTGCGCCTCGTCAGCCACTTTGCCTGTTCTCCCACCGAGCGATCGCATTGCTCAATTTGTTCTCTTAAAAAAGGTAAATTCGGCCTTTTTCATCCAAATAAAACCCGCGATCGATGCGATCGCCGGTTCGTGCAGAACGGATGGCAACAGTTACATTATTACGGAAAGAGTCAATCTCGAAGTGCAACTCAACCTCGCTCAACTCCACCGGTGCATTAATCAAAACATTAAGAGTGCGAGATATATCGTTTTCGGCATTTGGATCGATGAAAAAGCTACCCAAAGTAATGCGCTCTCCCACACCTAAGACTCGTATAGGACCTTCGGCAGTATCATATTCCAGAGGAATCCCCGTATTATTAAGCAGGGTAATATCGATGGGACGATTAACATTCACATCCTCTGCCGGTTGCCAGAACCCGGGTTGGTAACCGCCATCTTCACTGGGTTGAGAAGAAACGAAACTGGGGGTCAAGACGCTAAGGGCGGTGAGTAGCGCAGCCGTGGCAATGATTCTAAACTTCATCGAATGTAACTCCAAGCTAAAAAAATGTTGAGCGTGTTGTCGGATAGATTCGAGGGTGGTGAGGAATGAAAGAACTATTTGCCCAAGATAACTCACGCATCACCAACGAGTCAATAGGCTGTTGGTCATTAAAACAGGGAGTTAATCTGGAGGTGGAGCCTGCTGAGCGCCCTGGCGCGAGGCTGGGAACGAGTGGGGACGGTAATGGGATGGTTCTAAAATCTCCCGAGAGAACCACCGCCTGTAAGCAGATGGGAATGCTTTGTGCCGAGGTTAGAGGGGTATTTTTAGGGTTAAAAACCGGGAGAAGACTGAGAAAAAACCGGGTTGGCGCGAACCAACCCGGTTTTGATGCAGAAAGTTAGGTTGATTTATTTCCAATCTTCCCAAGAATTATTAAAAATGGAAGTATTGGGGAAAGAAATGGGATTGCCATTTTGCACCAGGCGTTTTTGGAGCAATTCTAACGCGGGTTCGCGCTGGGGAAGGTCGTCTACCAACTGATAAGGAAGGAGGCCCTTTTCTAAGGCAAATGCGGCGGTGGTGCCGGCTGCAGCACCGGCAGACCATTCGAAAGAATGGACCCGATAAGCAGCGGCGGCGATATGGCTGGTGGCAATACTTTTGCCGGCGACTAAGAGATTATCAATGCGCTGTGGAATCAGGGCGCGCAGGGGAATTTGGAAGGGATAGGCGGTACCGGCACCGCGTCGTTCGCCTTCTCGTTCGGTATTGCCCGGGGTTTCTGGGGGAGAGAGGGTCATGCAGGGGTGGAAATCAATGGCGTAGTGGGCAATTCCCACAGAATCGGGGTAAATTGTGGAACGCGATCGCCGAGGCATATTGTCCAGATCCGGCTTTTCGCGAATAATCTCCACGGTTTCCAAACCGCCCAAGGATTCCCACAAGCGGCGATATTCTTCTGGGAGTAAATTGAGGCGATAAAAGTCTTCGCTGTAGTCAGCGCGAGAAATATCAATTTCCCATACGGTAAATCCATCGGGATGGCCCCAACCGGGACGCCCGATAATCCGGCGTCCTTCGCGCATATAGGGATATTTGGACAAGCCATGCGCGGTTCCCATTGGGGAATCCAAACCAGAGAGATAGCGATGATTGGGATGGGGTTGTTTGACGCCTTCTCCCAATTGGGAATCGGTGGTTCCGCGAACTAACCAATAGAAAAAGCCTTTAGCATGTTCTTCACCGGCTTGCAGGGTAGCGGTTCGCAGTCCTCCCATCCAGCCTCCGGGTTCTAGCTGCCCGGTTTCGATTAATTGCTGGCGGGTATAAATCAAGTTATCTTCCGGGTTTCCGGGGCGATAGTCGTTGCCCCAAGTCCAGTTTTGCATGGAGATATCCCCGGGATGGATGGGATACTCTCTGGGGTTAGAGGGGAGATTTTTCTCGTATTTAGCACTCCAGATGCGACGGTAGGTGTACACCAAGGTAAAGTTAGCGAGGCGCTCGAGTTCGTAGCTGTAGTAGGGGGCGTAGCGATCGTAGAAGGGAGGTTTGACGTGCGGTTGGGGGTCCTCCGTGGCTTGCATAGCGAAGGTGTAGGTAAACCCTTGGGTGCAGTAAGGGTCATTAGTGGTGCTGGAGGAGGAGGGTTCGAATGGCGATCGCGGATCGATACCGAGGCGATAGGGAACGTCGGCGAGGGCGATGATTTCCCCGGTTTCCGTGGCATCCACCACATACCAATCGGCGGGGCGATCGCCCGGTGAGGAAGTGTCTGTAGCTTCGGGTTGGCGCAGGGGGACAAAGCGAATGATGGTTTTCTCAAACCGAGGGGAATCTTGGTAACGATAGGCGTCTTCGATGGTTTGGGAGAGAGGTTCGGTGTTGAGGGGGGGCGTTCCGGGTGCGGGTTGGTGTTGGATGGCGATCGCGCTTTGAATTTGCTCGCCGCCATTGGAACCGCGAGCAATTTCCAACTCCTTAATGACGGTGTTGGGATACCATTTCAAGGTTCCTTTGCCTTTTTTGGCGGCTTTTTGCAGTTCCTCGAACAGTAGTTGGTGACCGTCTTCGGGCAAAAAGCACGATTCACTGACCCAACATTGACCGGGATTGAGGCGATTGTATTCCTCTTTGATGAGCGATCGAAATTCCAAATAGCCGCGCGGGTAAAATAGCAGGCGTCTTTGGGTAGGTCGTTCGTCCAGTGCGGAGGTGCCTTGGGAGGAGATCTGACCTCCCACCCAATCGGTAATTTCGCTCATGCAGACTGTGCGACCGGCAAGCAAGGCTTCGTAGGCGGTGGCGGCCCCGGCGAGTCCACCGCCGACAACGAGAATTTCGCAGGATTCTTCTTTCTCTGGGGGTCGCGGCGGTGTTGCTTCGGATATCGAGGTTGCCAGTCCAATGGAAATCAGGCTCAGGCAAAGGCTGAAGGCAGATTTGCCGCCACAGAGACCTTGAACTGAGCGCTGTAGGAATCGCTGCACTTGACGCTGCATAGGAGTTGTTGGATATTTTGGCTTTGGGTGTATGGATTATGCCACCGAACCTGGCTGGCTGTATCAAAAGCTACAGGTGGCTAATTGTTCATTACTGACTATACGAGGGTCGAGTAAAATATTCAGGTCAATCCGCTGGGTCTTCGCGCCTCTACTGAGGGGGAAAGGCAGGGGTTGCGAGGAGAAAAGCGGCTGCTCTGAAGGGGCGATCGCGCCCGGGTGGCTTAGTTAGGATGACTTTAGAAGCAAGACGGAGTGACGTACACTAAACTAGAGTGGGCAATGTCTCCCTTGATTGCTCAGGGTCAGTACAGTCTCCCTCCGCTTATTTTAGTTCCTTTAACAAGAACTGAAACGGCAGGTATTCATGTCGTCCGAAGCGCTTACTTTTCCCGAGGGATTCTGTTGTCCCCCAGAGGTTATCGAAATCTGTTCTCATTATCTGCCTCCCGTCATTTTTATCCCCACTGCTTGCGCGATACTGCCATAAATTTTCTTTGCCCACAGGTTCGACACTGCACTTAACTCTGGAAAAGTAGACAATGCACTTGCCATCCAATCACTCTTTTTTACAACATTCCTCTACAAAAAAAGCCCGATCGCCGGGATTTTCCGCTGCTGAAGGAAAGGGCGATCGCGACCAATTCTATGCCAGTTTGCTCGGTCACATTCCGGGGGCGGTTTACCGCTGTGTCTGCTGCGATTCTAGCTGGTTTCTTGAATACATCAGCCAGGGCATTGAGGACATTTCCGGCTATCCCGCCACCGAGTTTGTCAATGCGCCGGTGAGCCATTTTAAAACTCTCGTTCATCCCGACGATCGCGCCAGTACACAACAGGCAGTTCAACAAGCAATTGCCCAACAAACTCCCTATTGTATTGATTACCGAATTCGCCGCGCTGACGGTCAGATTTCCTGGGTGCGGGAAAAAGGAAAAGCCATTTTTGATTCTTTCGGGCATATTTCCTCCCTGGATGGAATCGTCTTGGACCTCGGGGATATGGTTCCCGATCGCCCCACCAATTCTTCATCGATTTTCTCTCCCCTACCTGCTTCTATCCAGTTAGATATCTTAGAAAATATCACCGATGGTTTTTTGTCTTTAGACAAAAACTGCCAGTTAACTTATCTCAATCATCGGGGAGAACAGTTGCTCGGACAAAGCCGCAACGAGCTGTTGGGTAAAAATTTGATACATGAGTTGGATTCGCCGACAGTAGAGAATTTTTTCGGGGAACTGGCGGGCGCTTTGACTCGACAAAAGCCCGTTACGTTTGAAGCGTGCTACTCCTATGAGCAAAGGTGGTTGGAGGTGCGCGGTTTTCCTCATTCTGAGGGAATTTGGGTGTTTTTGCGCGATATTACCGAACGCAAAGAAGCATTGGCAAATCGCCGTCATCGGGATGGATTATACCGCACGCTAATTAAAAATTATCCGAACGGGTCGGTTTTGTTATTTGACAAAGCGTTGCGCTATACCGTGGCAGCAGGAAAGGAATTAGAAACGTTAGGGTTTTCCAAATCGGCGATCGAAGGCAAGACGCTTTGGGAGGTATTTTCTGAGGAGCATTGTCAGATTTTAGAGCCACTTTATCGCGGGGCACTGGTTGGAGAAGCGAAGGTGACTGAACTTGCCTATGGCGATCGCATTTATTTAGTGCATATTCTGCCGGTGAAAAACGAAACGGGGGCGGTGTTTGCGGGAATGGTGATGACGCAAAATATCACCGAGTGCAAAATCGCGGAAGCGGAAAATCGCCGCTTAATTGCATCGTTACAAGAAAGCGAAGCAAAAACGCGATCGATGGCTTCTCTGTTGGCAGAAGCACAAAAACTCGCTCATGTGGGATGCTGGGAATTTGATGTCACCACGGAAGCGATTACTTGGTCTGATGAAGTATTCCGGATTTTTGGTTTGGATACCACGCAAGAACCGCCAAGTTATGGTGAATATTTGGCCAGAATTCATCCGGAAGACCGGGCGGTTTCGGAAGAAGCGATCGCGCGATCGCTTCGCAAAGGACAGCCTTATGAGTTGGAGCAAAGAATCGTACAACCTTCTGGGTCAATTCGCTATTTATCGGCAAATGGAGAACCGATTTTTAATGAACAAGGTCAGGTGATTAAGCTTTTAGGCAGTATGTTGGATATCACCGATCGCCACTTGGCACAGGAAGCATTGCGTCAGTCGGAAACTCAACTGGAACTCCGGGCAAAAGAATTAGAAGCAATGGTCCACAAACTTCAGCACACCCAGTCTCAATTAATTCAAACCGAACGGATGTCCGGATTGGGGCAAATGGTGGCTGGAATTGCCCATGAAGTCAATAATCCCGTGAGCTTTATTTATGGCAATATCGTTCATGCTAATTCTTATATCGAAGATTTGGTTCATTTGGTGAATCTCTACCAAGAATACTACCCGCAACCCGTTCCGGAAATCGCTGAGGAAATTGACGCGATTGATTTGGAATTTTTGTTTGAAGATTTACCCAAACTGCTAAAATCGATGAAGTCTGGGGCGGAACGAATCCGGGAAATCGTGCGATCGCTGCGGAATTTCTCCCGTCTCGATGAAGCCGAAATTAAGCCGGTGAACATCCACGAAGGCATTGACAGCACTCTGCTGATTTTGCAAAATCGCTTGCGGGGCAATGAGGGGGACAATGGTGGTAAAACTCCCAGCATTGAGGTGATTAAGGAGTATGGCGATTTGCCGCCAGTGGATTGTTATCCGGGTCAGCTCAATCAAGTGTTTCTCAATATTATCAATAATGCGATCGACGCTTTGCAACGCAAAAATCCGCCGCGAATCATTCGGATTCACACCCGGGTCATCGAGGCTTCGGAAGTGAAACTCCCGGCGGATTCCCAACAGACTGGCGAGGAGGAATCTACTGGCGATCGCCACAGAGAATGGGTGGAAATTCGCATTGTGGATAATGGCCCCGGTATCCCGGAGGAAGTTCGACAAAAAATGTTTGACCCCTTCTTTACCACGAAACCTGTGGGAACGGGAACTGGGGTGGGATTGTCAATTAGCTATCAAATTGTAGTGGAAAAACATAAAGGTCGTTTGACATGCTTTTCCGAACCGGGACAAGACACGCAATTGCTCATTCAATTACCCCGGCATCAGGAGTATTGCGAACCGGCGTTGTTTGAGTCTTAACCTTTCGAGGGAAGGGTAAAAAATAGAGCTATTTCAGCTCTATTTTTTTCAGGACTTTGAGGATAAACCAACAAACTAAAGCACTGATTAATCCGAGTTCCCAGAATCCACAGCTAATGATGACTCCCAAGGCGGCGGTGACCCAAATGGCTGCAGCGGTGGTGAGTCCTTGAATGGTTTGGTCGCGCAAAATGGTTCCCGCACCGATAAAACTGACTCCGGAGATGATTCCTTGGATAATTCGGGTAAATGCATCGGCGCTTTGCACGGCTAAACCAAGCTGGATGGGCAGGATGGCAAATAGCGCCGCACCAAAGCTGACGAGCATATAGGTTCTTAAGCCGGCAGGTTTGTTTTGACTTTGCCGTTCTAAGCCGATCGCGGCTCCGACCAATAAGGACAATGATAAGCGAAACAGCAGGGTGAGGGCATCAATGGGAGCAATGGAGGGCGGAGTTGACAATTTCTCTGGGTTCGGCTGGAGGGTGCAATTTTTTAGCGTACAGGCGCTGCTGGGGTCGTCTCTGATACGGAATCCGTCTGGCACAGGGAGCGAGACCCGAGGCTATGCCGATTTCGACCAGCTTAAATTTTTATGCAGACATTTGACAACTGGCTGGGGTATGAGCGATCGCGATGCTGGATGGTCTCCGGCTGGATCCGCGATCGGGGTCTTCCCTGACTCGGGCGATCGCCCCGTTTTCTATAAATTTTTCTTATGATGTTAGAATTTCTACCTTTCGGGGGTGAAACCATTGCAAAACTCGTGCATAGCTGGAGAAAACTTCTCTCTCCTAGTTGTTGCCACAGAGGAAGGTTTCACACTGTAAGGTCTTTACAGGGTTCTGTTGGAAGTGTTCTAGGGGTGAAGTTCCATTGGAGGATTTTGTGGAAAAATTTCGCCTAACTCATCAGTTTTACTTATAAAAAAGTTAAGTATTCCTTTGGGTAGAGGCTTGATAAGGCTCTGTGGGGGAACAATAATATAAAGTCTTTTAATGATTAGTTCGAGCCTAAGCAAAAATATGGAATCTGTTGCATCTAAAACTGGCAAGCGCGTTCTGTGCTACTTTGCCAACCCCACGAGTAATATTGTAATTCTTAGAAGCGGTCATCAAAAATCTCAAAATTTTGAGCGAATTGTGTTTCCTGGAGAACGGCTTTTTTTTGAGGCAAGTTCTCGGGATAGTTTAGAGGTCTATCAGTCTGGCTCTTCCGGGTTGGATTTGGTGGAAACCATGAGGTGCGATCGCTTGCAAGTGAATGCCGATCGTCATTCACCGCAAAAGCTTGCGGCTTAATAAGCGGTGAAATTTGGCTGATTAGAAGCTATTTGCCCTGCAAATTTCAGCGATCGCCACCGTTCCAGAACTGAAAAGAATTTTTCTGTAAACTGCAGCGATCGCTACATTTTTTCCTGCCATATTCTCTCCACCAAGCGACACAGAGGCGAGGGTTTTCCGCACCGCGATCGCGCGATCGCTCCGAATTAAAAATTACCAATTAATAATATCGAATTTCTCCGGGGCACAGAGCCATTTCCGACGCAAAAACTATCGATCGCGAAGGAGATAACTGGAAAAGCAATGTTCCCATTGTTGTTTCCCCTGAAGGGATGGCTTGGGATTTCCAGGATAAATCCCTAAATCTACGGATAGCTTTATATTTTTTTAACCTTTAAGATATCATCGAGAGGGATATCTGGATCTCTTTGGGGATGGAGATGCGCCCAACTGAGTGTGACGCCAGAGTGCCCTGCACTGGGCGGTACAAAAAGGGCGATCGCGTCCCAACTGCGAAACCCCTAAGGAACCAGATTCTCTCCTGGAGTCCGTGCTGACGAATCCAGTGCCCTCACCAATGGGCGATCGCCGTCTAAGCAGACTCGAAGAATTTAGTCTAGCCGATAAAAATGGTATCAGAAAGCCTTACCTCTGCCAATCCCATCGCCACTTCTGCCCTTTCCACCGCAGATGAACTGCAACGATCGCTCGCCCTTTTGCGAGCCACTTTTGAATCCACTGCGGATGGCATTGTTGCGGTCGATCGCGAGGGTCGCATTACCCACTATAATCGAAAATTTGTCGAAATGTGGGAGATTCCGGAGGGATTAATGGAAAGTCGCGACTTTCCCCCTATTTTAGCATTTATTCTGGAACAATTACAGAATCCAGAAAAATTTTGTCGGCAAATTAAAGCTTTATCTGAAAATACTAATATCGACTATCATACGGTGTTAGAATTCCGCGATGGTCGAGTCTTTGAATATCATTCTCTCCCCTCAAAGGTGGGGCAAGAAATTGTGGGTCGCGTGTGGAATTTTAGCGATATCACCGAGCGCAAGCACTCCGAAGAGCAACTCTGCTCTTCCCTGAAAGAACTCACGGATTTTAAATGTGCTTTAGATCGCTCGGCGATTGTTGCTATTACCGATGCCCGAGGGATTATTACCTATATCAACGACAAGTTTTGCGAACTGTCGCAATATGAGCGAGAAGAATTGATTGGCAAAGACCATCGCGTGATTAATTCCGGCTATCACTCTCGAGAGTTTTTCAAAAATCTCTGGGGTACCATTGCTCAGGGAAAAGTCTGGAAAGGGGAAATCAAAAATAAAGCCAAAGATGGTAGTGATTATTGGGTAGATACCACCATCGTTCCGTTTTTGGATGAAAACGGGAAACCCTTTCAATATTTGGCGATTCGGTTTGATATTACCCAGCGCAAAGAAACCGAATCCGCCTTGCGGCGATCGCAGAAGCAATTACAAGCGCAAACCGAACAACTCAAAAAAACATTAGGCGACTTAAAACGCACCCAAGCGCAACTGGTTCACAGCGAAAAAATGTCCAGTCTCGGTCAATTGGTGGCTGGGGTTGCCCATGAAATTAACAATCCCGTCAGCTTCATCTATGGCAATCTTTCCCACGCGACGTTGTACATGGAAGAACTGCTGCATTTGCTGCAACTTTACCGAGAGCATTATCCCACTCCCGTTCCCGCGATTCAAGAAGCAGCGGAAGAAATCGAAATTGAGTTTTTGATGCAAGATGTACCGAGTCTGCTGGATTCGATGAAACTTGGGGCAGAAAGAATTCGCAACATCGTGCGATCGCTTCGCAACTTCTCGCGACTCGATGAGGCACAAATGAAGTCGGTCAATCTGCACGAAGGGATAGAAAGCACTCTACTCGTTTTGCAAAATCGCCTGAAAGCAATTCCCGGACGTCCAATTGAAATTATCAAAAACTATGGAAATATACCAGAAATAGAATGTTATGCAGGGCAGCTCAATCAAGTGTTTATGAATCTGCTCAGTAATGCGATCGATGCTTTGGAAAACCAACCGGAACCGCGACGGATATCAATTAAAACTGAAGTGGCGATCGACCCCCCGCAAAATCTGGAATTACCCAACTCCCCCACGTCATCCGCAGGGACAAACTCACAACCTTTCGTGGCGATTGAAATTGCAGACAACGGGCCGGGAATTTCTCCGGCAGATTTGCAACGCTTGTTCGATCCATTTTTTACCACAAAACCCGTGGGAAAAGGCACAGGTTTGGGATTAGCCATTAGCTACCAAATCGTAGTAGAGAAACATGGCGGACGACTCAAATGCGATTCCGAACCCGGACGAGGGGCCGCGTTTACTATCGAAATTCCCCTAACCCAGAATACTCACTAATTACCTCAGTTCAACTGTGGAAGATAGTCATTGGTCATTTGTCCTTTGTTCTTTGGCGTTTGTTCTTTGGTATTTGTGGAAGTACCAATGACCAACAACCTGTTACCACATGACCAATGACCAATGACCAATGACCAATGACCAATAGCCAATGACCAATGACAGGAGAAAGCTGGTGTAACAGTTCCGTTGAGGGATTAGAATAAAATGGAGATAGAGAAGAGCGTTTAAAGGAAAGGAAGCTAGCCGTGGATCCGGAAAGACAACAACAAATAATGGGCTATTTTATCGAGGAAGCGAAAGAACACCTCGATACGCTAGAAACCGGACTGCTAGATTTACAGTCCATTGTCAGCGACCAAGAACGAGTCAACGAGCTTTTTCGTGCGGCGCACTCGGTGAAAGGGGGTGCGGCGATGTTAGGTTTTGGGAGCATTCAAAAAACGGCTCACCGCTTAGAGGATTCATTTAAAGTGCTCAAAGAGCAACCGGTTACAGTTGACGAAAAATTAGAAACTTTATTTCTCAAAGGGTTCGATACCTTAAAAGACCTACTGGAAAAGCTGCAAGGCCCTTATGGAATCAGAGATGAAGACGCCGATCGCCTAGTGTCCGAGTCCGAGCCAGTATTTAAGGAATTGCAAGACTATCTCGACAGCCTAACTGGAGGGGGAGGAGGTGGAGAAACCGGGGCGAAAGGGGAAGCGCAACCGAGCAAAGATCTGCCTAGGGAAACCATTGCCACCCTCCAACAAATGTTAAAGTTATTCAAACAACAAGCAGATGCAGAAAACCGCAAACGGCTGGGAGTGTTGTGCAACCATCTAGCGGAAATGGGGTCAGAGATGGAGAATTGGCAAAACCTGGTCAACACCGCATCCAAAGCGATCGCCAATCCGAAGAACTCCTATGAAACCTTAGCGCCGGTGGTGATCAAAGAACTGAAATACGCCAGTGACTTCGTAGCGGTGGGCAAACCCGACACGACCCCGCCGAGTCCGGTATTGCTAGAATTGGCGGGAATGCCAGCCACCGAAGCGGGGGTGAACTTAGGAGCCAATGAATTTATCCTAGAATCCGACCCGAAAGCGGCGGCCAAAAAGCTGATCGAGATGTTCGATAAAAAACAGCTTACCCAACTGACAAAAATATTAGTCAAAGAGGTAAAATCCGGCAAATAAGATAACGCCACGAAAGCAGGACGAGAGCGCGGGAAAGGGGCGATGAGCGCCACTCCTGCGCCTTTGAACTCGCGGGGGTGCAGGCGATCGCTTCTGGCGCTTTAGAGAGGGGCGATCGCGCCACAGCAGTTGAGGGGTTTAAATAGAAACCTGCAAGAATTAGCGTAAGAATTAGGCACGTGCTACGAACCAAGGTGACGTACTCCCGACGCCGACCGCTTAGGCGGTACGGCGCGGGCTTCTGGGCCGAGACCTTTGAGATCTGGGTT